>NZ_LWGJ01001131.1:0-16261 GCF_001635845.1 Oleiphilus sp. HI0132
GAGTCTGAGACGCTGGCAGGATGTACAGATTTTCAACCTGCTTATCCTTGATAAGTGCTTGGTTAAGTGTCGCTTCGCCATTGATGACATTTACGAAATCGTAAACGACGCGTCGTTCACAGTTCATAATTAAGTCCAGATTTCGTAGACCTACATCAAAATCAATGACTACTGTTTTTTTGCCCTTAAGGGCCAGACCTGTTGATATGGACGCGCTAGTGGTGGTTTTACCTACGCCGCCTTTTCCAGAAGTTATGACAATCGTCTTAGCCAATTTTATATCCCGTCTTACTAATTGTGTGTCGTTAAAAGGTTACGGTACAGCTTTGTTATTTGTATTCGGAAGTCCTTTGTAAGTGCTGTAATCCAGATCCGTTTTCGTTATATTTCAAGTTCTTTAAAGCTTAGTGTCTCGTTGCTTAAATAGACTTGAGTTGGTTTTTTTAGTGCTGCTTTATCGATATCTTCGCTGATTTTGTATTGCCCGGCAACAGAAACCAGTTCTGCTTCAAGGCTGTGGCAGAAAATTCGAGCATTCGTATTGCCCTTTACCCCTGCTAAGGCGCGACCGCGCAGTGCGCCATATACGTGAATATTACCATCAGCCAAGATCTCTGCACCGGCGCTAACCGGCGCAAGTATGATCAAATCTCCATCGGCAGCATAAACTTGCTGGCCTGAACGGATAGGGGTGTGAATGATTTTGCTTTGCTGAGGTGCTTGTTGAACGACAGTTTTAACCACTTCGACTGTTTCAACTTCTGTATGTACGACCTCTTTTACCTTAGCCTCTGGCTTTTCTGGTGCTGGCTCTGCCTGTCTTTCTTTCTGTTTTGCCAGTAGCCCTAAGCCTGCCTCTTTTGCAGCTTGCTGGTGCTTCTCTAAACCGCCCCTAACTGCCACTGCTTTAATCGAAAACTCACGACATTGGTTGATCAGTTTGTCAAAAGGAACACTGTCTTCTTCAGTAAGCTGTTCGATGTCAATGATGACAGGGAGGTTCTCGAAAAAGCCAGGGGCTTGTGTTGTCTTTGCTGAAAGCTCTTGCTGAATTTGAGCTTCGTCATAGTAGGCCAATTCCAGAACGGTCATCGGCAGTAAAGAGCCTTTAAGCTTTAGGCAGTTGCCAGATGAGCGAGTGGTAGAAGCGGTAGATTCAGGTGTCGCCTGATCGTTAGAGTTGGAGCTGACTGTGGCGCTAGACGTCATTGAGTTACCTGAGCTTGGTTTCTGTGCAATCAGGCCCGATTGTAAGCCAGTTGAGTCACGCACAGATACTTAAATTACAGTTATTGTTTGTGTCATGCCGCAGTTCGAATTAGAGTGCGGTTGATATAGTGAAATATCTTAACATGAGATTGATACTTTCGCTCGAATTTTTAGACTTAATGTGGGACACTTTCGCTCATTATAAAACTGGCCGCTTTTTATAGAGTCCTTAATTAAAAAAGGTAACCATGACCAACGAAATTATGTCTTTTGAAGACGGAGTTGAACAGGTTTCGCTTCGTGAATACACCGAGAAAGCTTATTTAGACTACTCAATGTACGTCATTCTTGATCGTGCATTGCCACATGTTGGGGACGGCTTGAAGCCTGTCCAGCGTAGAATCGTTTACGCTATGTCCGAATTGGGCTTGAAGGCGACAGCCAAGTACAAAAAGTCTGCTCGTACGGTGGGTGATGTCTTGGGTAAGTTTCACCCTCATGGAGACAGTGCTTGTTACGAGGCAATGGTCTTGATGGCGCAGCCCTTCAGTTATCGCTACCCCCTTATTGACGGACAAGGAAACTGGGGTTCTCCGGATGACCCGAAGTCTTTTGCTGCGATGCGATATACCGAGTCAAGGCTGGCTCCTTACGCAGATACACTTTTAGCTGAGTTAGGTCAGGGCACCGTAGAGTGGGCGCCAAACTTTGATGGCACCATGGATGAACCTAAAACTCTGCCAGCACGCTTACCTAATTTGCTATTAAACGGTACCACGGGTATTGCCGTGGGTATGGCAACTGATATTCCACCACATAACCTTAGGGAAGTGGCGAGTGCTTGTATTCGCTTACTTGATGACAGCAGTGTCAGCAATGAGCAGCTTGCTGAGAATGTTCTGGGGCCGGATTATCCTACTGGTGCCGAGATCGTGACGCCTCGTACTGAGTTATTGAATATCTACGAAACGGGCAGAGGCTCGATTCGTATGCGTGGAATTTACCACAAGGAAAACGGCGATATTGTGGTAAGTGAATTACCGCACCAGACTTCCGGGGCTAAAGTACTGGAGCAGATCGCTTCGCAAATGCAGGCGAAGAAGCTGCCAATGGTTGCCGACTTACGAGATGAGTCTGACCATGAAAACCCAACCCGTTTAGTAATTGTTCCACGTTCTAACCGCGTTGATATTGAATCTTTAATGGGTCACCTTTATTCAAGCACCGATTTGGAAAAAACCTATCGTGTTAACTTGAATATGATTGGTATCGATGGCCGCCCGGCAGTGAAAGGCCTGAAGGTTATTTTAACTGAGTGGCTTAGTTATCGAACAGATACCGTAACGCGTAGACTTAAATTTAGGCTCGATAAAGTCGAGAAGCGACTACACCTCTTGGATGGGCTATTGGTCGCCTTCCTGAATATCGATGAAGTAATCCATATCATTCGAACAGAAGATGAGCCAAAAGCTGTGTTAATGGCTCGCTTTAATCTGACTGAAGTTCAGGCAGACTATATTCTGGATACCAAGTTGAGACAGCTCGCTCGACTTGAAGAAATGAAGATTCGTGCCGAGCAGGAAGAACTTGAAAAAGAACGTAAAGAATTGAAGAAAATCCTAGGTTCTTCAGCTTTGATGAAGGCCTTGATTAAAGAAGAATTATTGGCGGATGCAGAAAAATACGGCGATGATCGTCGCTCCCCAATCGTTGAGCGGCAAGAAGCAAAAGCTTTCTCAGAAGCTGATTTGATTTCATCTGAACCCGTGACGGTTGTCTTGTCAGAGAAAGGTTGGGTGAGATCGGCTAAAGGTCATGATATTGATCCGGCAGGGCTGAATTATAAGTCGGGTGATGGCTACGCTTTATCGGCCAAAGGTAAGAGTCATCAAGGTGTCGTGTTTATTGATTCTACCGGGCGCTCTTATACCGTGCCGACACATAGCTTGCCGTCAGCAAGAGGCCAGGGAGAGCCCTTGACCGGTAAGATCAACCCGCCTTCGGGCGCAACGTTTAAAGCGGTCGTGCTTGGTGAACCAGATCAGAAACTATTGATGATGAGCAGTGCTGGCTACGGCTTTATTAGCAATATTTCTAACTTGCAGAGCAAGAATAAAGCCGGTAAGGCTGCTTTGTCCTTGCCTAAAGGGGCGGAAGTTATGTCGCCTCAAATGCTAGGTACTGTTGAGGGCAATTATATCGCAGCAGTGAGTAACGAAGGGCGGATGTTGGTCTTTCCCGTGAAGGATCTGCCAGAACTGGCGAAGGGAAAGGGTAACAAAATAATCAGTATTCCTTCTGCTCGAGTTCAAAGTGGTGAGGAGTGGTTGGTGTCCGTGGCAATTTTTGCTGAAGATGATCATTTAGTGATTCATTCAGGCAAGCGTCACTTGAAGTTAAAATTCTCAGACTTAACGCATTATGTCGGAGAACGTGGCAGGCGAGGGCATAAGCTTCCTAGAGGGCTGCAGAAAGTTGATCGCATGGAAGTTGTAAAAAATGAGCCTAAGCAGGCAAAAGGTGAAGTAATTGAGTGAAATTATTCTGATTAATGTTTCAGGGCGTGATAAGTCCGGCTTAACCTCTGAAATTACAGGTATTATGGCGCAATATGAATTGAATATTCTGGATATTGGCCAAGCTGTTATTCATGATCACCTTACCTGGGGGATTCTGGTTGAAGTGCCAAATGAAGGCAGTTCTTCTGGAGTGATGAAGGAGCTTTTGTTCCGTATGCACGAGCTGAACCTCCAAGTTACTTTTCAGGCTGTGAGTGCTGAAGAGTATATGCATTGGGTCGAAGGAAAGGGTAAAGCGCGCTATATCGTTACCTTGCTTTCTCGCCTGATCACTGCAGAGCAAATTGCTAAAGTCTCTGAAGTGACTGCGGAGCATGATTTGAATATCGACAACATTACCCGACTGTCCGGGCGTCGTGGTTTGGATGTCGATCCTCAGTCGAGCCAGGCATGTTTGGAGTTCTCTGTTCGCGGAAATGTGCCGGATGCTGAGGCGTTGAGAGCTGACTTTTTAAAGATTGCCAGTGAGCTTAACGTCGATATCGCCTTCCAGGAAGACACAATTTATCGCCGTAATCGTCGTTTGGTGGTTTTTGATATGGATTCCACCTTAATTGAAGCAGAAGTGATCGATGAGCTGGCGAAAGAAGCGGGTGTCGGAGATCAGGTATCTGAAATCACCGAGCAAGCCATGCGTGGTGAGATTGATTTTACTGAGAGCTTTGCTCGGCGTGTTGGTTTATTGGAAGGTTTGAGCGAAGAAGTGCTAAGCAAAGTAGCTGCGCGCCTTAAGATGACTGAAGGTGCAGAAAGGTTGATCTCAACGCTAAAAAGCCTGGGTTACAAGACTGCTATTTTATCGGGCGGTTTTACATACTTTGCTAAAGGGCTGCAGGATAAGCTTGGTATTGATTATGTTTATGCCAATGAGTTGGAAATTAAAAACGGTAAAGTAACGGGGTGCGTGACGGGCCAAGTGGTTGACGGCCAGCGCAAAGCGGCTTTGTTGGATGAATTAGCCAAGAAAGAAAAAATAGGGCGTGAGCAGGTTATTGCTGTCGGAGATGGTGCTAATGACTTGCCAATGCTGAGTCGAGCTGGATTGGGCGTAGCGTTTAGAGCTAAACCTCTTGTGAAAGAGTCCGCTCGTCATGCGATATCAAACCTAGGCCTTGATGCTGTACTTTACTTGATCGGCTTTAGAGATAGAGAAGCAGAGTAGGATCTTAAGGCTATCGGTATGTTTATTCGATAGTCTTAATTAGCCCTTCTTGAAAGTCTGTTTGTGCAATGGCTTGTTCGCTCGTTTGCGGTTGGGTCATCCAACTTAATACATCATAGTAGCGACGTATGTTTTGCACGTATATGACCGGCTCATTACCACGGGCGTAGCCGTAACGAGTCTGTTTATAATATTTCTTCTTCTGTAAAAGTGGTAAGAATTCTTTTACGTCCATCCATTTGTCCGGGTCTTTTCCGGCTTTCTCTGTCAGAATCCTTGCGTCATCAAGATGGCCGTAGCCCACGTTGTAGGCAGCTAAGGCAAGCCAGCTTCGGTCTGGTTCAGCTATGCGCTTCGGAATCCTGGCTCTAATTTTAGAGAAGTAGCGAACACCACCTTTGATACTCTGCTCAGGATCTAATCTGTTTTTAATGTTCATTTCCTTTGCCGTGATGCGTGTCAGCATCATTAGTCCACGAACACCGGTTGGAGAAGTTGCACGAGGTCGCCAGTGAGATTCTTGGTAGCCCATCGAGGCCATCAGGCGCCAGTCGATGTCTTGCTCTTCTGCAAACTCTTTAAAAGTTTCTTCGTACTTTGGCAGCCGGCTGTTTATATGCCGTATAAAGGTGCGAGCGCCCACGTAATTGAGTTGTCCCAAGTGTCCAAAATAGCGCTCTTTAAGGTTAATAAGTCTGCCATCTTCTTCAATTCGGGATAAGAAGTTGTTTACCTTGTTAATTAAGGTGTGATCTGTGCTGGCAGGAAAGTACCAGCTAATTTGTTGTGCTTCACCAATTTCAAAGGCCTTTTTAACTCGCGGGTAATAAGCTTGGTGAATATCTAGCTCGTTTGAGGTGATGATGGCGTAATCAATTTCTTTGTCTTGTACCATCTTCATCAGGTCAATGGTTTCAACATCAAGAGCTTCCCATTGAAGGGCGTTCATTAAGTCGGGATTTTCATTACGCAGGTTGTTTAATTCTTCTGCGTGATAACTGTCACTTACTACCGCGATACGCTTGTCAATAATATCGCTAATATCTCGCGGTCTAACACTACCGTATCGATAGACGACGATGGGGGTTGTTTCCATGTAAGAGCTGGAGTATTTATATCGATCTGCGCGCGTATCGGAGGCGACCATGCTGGCGGTCGCAATGTTGGTATAGTCGTTATCGAGTGCTGACAAAATCTGGCTGCGGGTGGCCGCGACTTTTACATCCAGTTTGAGTCCCGCATCTTCGGCAAACATTTTCGCAAGGTCATATTCAAAGCCAGCGGGGCCCTCTCGGCCTTCATAATAAACGGCTGGAGCGTTGCGAGTGATGATGTGTAATGTGCTGTGCTTATTGATTTTGTCCATCGTGCTGGGCTTTTCGCAAGCACAGAGCAACGAAGCAAGTAAGAGAATGACAAGCGTTTTGCCATAAAGTAATACTTGGTGAGTAGACCGAAGCTTAATTGGGCTCCGTCGAAGACTGGATTGAATAGAACTTTTTGAATAGGACAAATAAATACCTTTTAATCACCAGACTGCTACTGCATGCATTCCCTTGTTCCGGGGCAGGAGTGCCTCGCTTCAGCGGTGCTGAGCTGTTCCTTTATGTCACTAATTTTATGTATAATCTTTTCAGTAACTGGTCTCTGAGTCAACCTGGAGGGTGGTAAACATTGTTTCAAAATGTACCCGTTTGAGCTCCGTCACGGTCCCCGGATTCACAATTACTACGGCCATTATACCTTCAGATACAATTCTTGGTTAACAGACGCGCCAGTTTCGAGTAGAATACCGCCTCCATTATTTCAACGCTCCTTCGATGAGGTACGCCTTTATTATGTTGGAACTTCGAGGCGCTCCAGCTCTCTCTCCTTTTAGAAGTCATAAACTACTTGAAACCATCCAAGCAGTTATTCCAGAAATCGAATCTGTGTATGCAGAATTTATGCACTTTATTGATGTGTCGCAGGACTTAAATCCTAGCGAACTCAATATCTTGAATAAGCTGCTTACCTATGGTCCAAGTGTGCCCTCTGAGGCAGCGGAAGGCGTTTTGTTTTTGGTTGTTCCACGGCCTGGAACAATTTCACCCTGGTCTAGTAAAGCGACCGATATTGCGCATATTTGTGGCTTGAATCAGGTAAATCGAATTGAACGCGGTGTCGCATATTATGTTCGATCTGCTGAAAAGCTTACGCTCGAACAGCGCCAAACGCTATCTTCGCAGTTCTATGACAGAATGACTGAAGCTGTCTTCCATGAAACGGCGGGTGCCGAGTTGCTGTTTAGACACTCTGAACCGCGCCCTATGAGCAGTGTCGATGTGCTGTCATATGGTGAGAGTGCGCTTGAAGAAGCAAATAAGCGTATTGGTCTGGCTTTGGCTACAGACGAAATAGAGTATTTAACCAAAGCTTTCTGCGGGCTAAAGCGTAACCCGACAGACGTAGAGCTAATGATGTTTGCTCAGGCGAACTCTGAGCATTGTCGTCACAAGATCTTCAATGCATCTTGGGATATTGACGGTGAAGCTCAGCAAAAATCATTATTCTCGATGATTCGTAATACCAATGAGCTGAATTCTGAAGGTGTATTGTCTGCTTATGTTGATAACGCTGCGGTAATAGCCGGATCGAAAGGAAAGCGCTTCTACCCGAACCCTGAAACTCAGGAGTATCAGGCGCATGAGGAAGATATTCATATCCTCATGAAGGTTGAAACACATAACCACCCGACAGCTATTTCTCCATTCTCTGGTGCCTCGACAGGTTCAGGTGGTGAGATTCGTGATGAAGGTGCTACAGGTAAAGGCGCAAAACCTAAAGCTGGTCTGACAGGTTTTACGGTATCGAACCTAAGAATTCCTGGTTTCGAACAGCCATGGGAAACAGATTTTGGCAAGCCTGACCGAATGACTTCTGCCTATAACATCATGCTTGACGGTCCTCTAGGTGGTGCTGCCTTCAATAATGAGTTTGGTCGACCGAACTTGTGTGGCTACTTTAGAACCTTTGAAGAAGAAGTTGCTGGCCCGAATGGTCAGGAAATCAAGGGTTACCACAAGCCTATTATGATTGCTGGTGGTATGGGAAATATTAAAGAGTCCCATGTACTGAAAGGTGACATCGATGTTGGTGCAAAGCTAATTGTATTGGGTGGCCCGGCCATGCTGATCGGCCTTGGCGGCGGTGCAGCCTCTTCGATGGATTCAGGTGCTAGTCATGAGGACTTGGATTTTGCTTCTGTACAGCGTGAAAACCCTGAAATGGAACGTCGTTGCCAGGAGGTTATAGACCGCTGCTGGCAGCTTGATGATAATAACCCAATTGCCTTTATACATGACGTAGGGGCGGGTGGTTTATCAAATGCTTTTCCGGAGCTTGTGAAAGATGGCGGGCGCGGTGGACGATTCGACTTGCGAAAGATCCCTAACGATGAGCCTGGGATGGCGCCACACGAAATTTGGTGTAACGAATCTCAAGAACGTTATGTTATTGCTGTGTTGCCGCAAGACTTGGAGCGCTTTGAGGCGATTTGTGCTAGAGAACGCTGCCCCTACGCTGTGATTGGTGATGCTCTGGAAGAGCATGATTTAACACTGGAAGATCCGCACTTCGATAATAAGCCGGTTGATCTACCCATGTCAGTGTTGTTTGGAAAACCGCCTAAGATGCACCGTTCGGTTGAATCAGAAGCGTTTACTAAGCCGATGTTCGAGTCTAGTCAGATAGATATAAAAGAAGCGGCTGAGCGCATTCTACGTTTACCGAGTGTGGCGAGTAAGAGCTTCCTTATCACGATTGGTGATCGTTCAATTACCGGAATGGTTGCACGAGATCAGATGGTTGGCCCATGGCAGGTTCCCGTTGCTGATGTAGCGGTTACTGCGGTTGATCTTGAAAGCCATACTGGTGAAGCGATGGCGATGGGCGAGCGTACGCCAATTGCGAATATCGATGCGCCGGCTTCTGGTCGTATGGCTGTTGGTGAGGTGGTTACCAACCTGGCGGCTTCATCTATCGAAAAAATCTCTGATATTCGTTTGTCTGCTAACTGGATGGCCGCAGCGGGTCACCCAGGTGAAGACGACAATTTATATAAAACTGTTCAAGCGGTTGGCATGGAGTTGTGTCCTGAACTGGGTATTTCTATCCCGGTCGGTAAAGACTCTATGTCGATGAAAACTGTTTGGCAAGAAGGGCATGAGACACGCACGGTTACCTCTCCGTTGTCTTTGATTATTACCGGCTTTGCGCCAGTCAGTGATGTAAGAAAAACACTGACACCTGAGCTGGCAAGTGATCAGGGTGATACTGATCTAATATTGATTGATTTGGCGAATGGTCAAAACCGATTGGGTGGATCGGCTCTGGCACAGGTTTATAAGCAAATGGGTGCCGTCACGCCAGATGTCGACGACCCGGAAGATTTAAAAGCTTTCTTTGCTGTGATTCAGGGTTTGAATCAAGATGGCAAATTGCTGGCTTATCACGATCGTTCTGATGGCGGCTTATTTACAACCCTGGCGGAAATGTCATTCGCTGGGCGTGTAGGTGTTGACGTTAAGCTGGACTTGTTGGCTGAAGACTCCAGCCACTTCGCGCGAGAACTTTATAATGAAGAGCTAGGTGCAGTCATCCAGGTTAAGCAAGGTGATACTGAAGAGGTTCTTCAGCAATTCACTGCTGCGGGCTTAGGTGAGCATACGCTAGTAATTGGCCAGACCAACGAAGACGATAAGATTCGTTTTGCTTTTGATGGTCAGTCAGTTATTGAGGAATCTAGAGCTTACTATCAGAGAATTTGGGCAGAAACGAGCTATCGAATGCAATCGGCACGTGATAATGCCGAGTGTGCTCAAGAAGAATACGATACATTACTGGATGAAAAAGACCCTGGCTTGAACGCTAAACTAAGCTTCGATCCGAACGAAGATATCGTTGCGCCTTATATCAATACTGGTGCCAAGCCAAAGGTTGCGGTACTGCGTGAGCAGGGCGTTAATGGACAGATAGAGATGGCAGCTGCCTTCACCAAGGCAGGCTTCTCAGCCGTTGATGTTCATATGAGTGATCTCTTGGCTGGCAGAACAGCCTTAAGTGATTATAATGCGTTAGTCGCTTGCGGCGGCTTCTCTTACGGCGATGTTTTGGGCGCTGGTGAAGGTTGGGCGAAATCGATCTTGTTCAATAGCAGCGTGAGAGATCAATTCTCGGCCTTCTTTGAGCGTCAAGATACTTTAGCGCTTGGCGTTTGTAATGGCTGTCAGATGATGTCTAATCTTCGTGAGCTGATTCCTGGTTCAGAGCATTGGCCTCATTTTGTGCGCAACCGTTCTGAGCAGTTTGAAGCACGTGTAGCGCTCCTGGAAGTACAATCGTCTCCTTCTTTGATCTTGAATGGTATGGCGGGCTCTCGACTTCCTGTGGCAGTAGCGCACGGAGAAGGGCGAGCTGAATTCGCGAGTGAGCAAAAACTGGCGTCCCTGATGTCGTCTGAGCAATTGGCTTTAAAATACGTAGACAATTATGGGCAGACAGCGACTCGTTATCCTGCTAACCCGAATGGCTCTCCAGAAGGCTTAGCCGGGGTTTGTTCTCAGGATGGACGTGTGACGATTATGATGCCTCACCCTGAGCGTGTTTATCGTACTTTGCAAAACTCTTGGCACCCTAAGGACTGGGGAGAAGATGGTCCTTGGTTGAGGATTTTCAGAAACGCGAGAAAATGGTTCGTTTAACGAACCATTTTTTTTGCCTGGGTTTTGTCTAGAAAGATTGGTTAAATGCTCCGAATTTGGGCGTGTAACAAAATGTTAAAATCTGTATTTCTTTGTGAAAACTGCGACGTCGAATATTTGTCGACTTGATCGATAATTGACCTTCAAATTACGTTTCAAATAACGAAATATTGACAGGCTCTCAAAAAGACAACGTTTTTGCTGGTTTTTATGCACACATTTGAGGCGCTTGCTATATAAGTGAGTAAAAAACTGAGGCTTTCTACACTTTTCTTTGTTGACATATTTAACGTATTGATAATAAAGGGTTTATTTGCTTCGGTTAAAAAAGTGTCAATTTGTATGAAGTTCAGTGTTTATCAGTGTTTAGGGCGTTTTCCCAAAAACTTTCCCCAGAGTTATCCACAGTTTTTGTGGGTAAGTTAAAATTAAATCTAACACTTGTTTGAAACACCTGTATTGGCGGGCTTTACACGTAAATCTGTGTAACCTTAATAAATGAATCAAGTGTACGGTAGGGTATATGGTATGTATAAGTTATGTTTTTTTGTGCCTGTCGAGAATGCGGAAAAAGTTAAGGATGCGGTTTTTTTGACAGGTGCAGGTAGGATAGGTTGTTATGATCGGTGTAGCTGGGAAACTTTGGGGGCTGGACAATTTAGACCTTTATCTGGTAGCAAGCCAGCGATTGGTCAGATTGATGAAATTGAAAAAGTTCAAGAGCTAAAGGTTGAATTGGTTTGTTCGGATGAGTGTATCAAACAGGCCGTGTCAGCATTGAAGCAGGCTCATCCTTACGAAGAGCCTGCATACGAAGTATTTCGTTTGGAGGAGGGCTTCTAGTGTTCCCTAGCTCATTAGCTGATTAAGGCTGACTGGTGTGACTCTGAGCACTTCATCAATGGTTGTTAAGCCATTTGCTATTTTATTTGCGCCGCTTAGCCTTAGTGAATACATCCCTTCTTTAATTGCTTCTTTTCTGAGCTCTGCTACTTGACCGCTTTCGTGTATGTGCCCTTTTAAGCTTTCGGATAAGGGCATGATTTCATAAACGCCTGCTCGACCGCGATAGCCTGTTTGTCGACATTCTTGGCAGCCGACGGGTTGTTGCGCATTTTGAGGCAAAGGTGTTTTCCAAGGTCTGGTAAGCATTTTCCAGTCTTCCTCTTCAAGCTCGACAGGTGTCTTGCAGGACGTACAAAGGGTTCTAACCAGCCTTTGGGCCATCACGCCCAATACCGTTGCTTTTATTAGGTATGGAGGGATGCCGAGTTCCATTAATCGCGTGATTGCGCTGGGTGCGTCATTAGTATGCAGTGTCGAAATAACCAGGTGGCCTGTCAGGGCAGCTTGTATTGCCATCTCGGCTGTTTCCAGGTCTCTTATTTCACCAATCATTATGATATCGGGGTCTTGTCGCATAAGGGCTTTAATGCCGCTGGCGAAATCCAGGTCGATATTTTGTTGGATCTGCATCTGATTGAAGGCAGGTTCTACCATTTCAATCGGATCTTCAATCGTGCTGACATTAACTTCGGGTGTCGCGAGTTCACGCAAGGTCGAATAGAGCGTTGTCGTTTTTCCTGAACCGGTCGGGCCGGTAACGAGAATAATGCCATTTGGCTGACCGGTCATTTGCTTCCAGCGTTTTAAATCTTCGCTAGAAAAGCCTAACTCAGAGAATGAGCATTGTAAGACTTCCGGATCGAAAACACGCATTACTAGTTTTTCGCCAAAGGCGGTAGGCAGGGTTGAAAGACGGAGCTCTATTTCCTTCTCATTGCTGTTACGTGTTTTTATTCGGCCATCTTGTGGTTTTCTTTTTTCGGCGACATTGAGGCGACCTAGAATCTTGAAGCGGCTGGTAACCGCGATGCCTACTTTGGCGGGAAATTCATAGACGTTATGCAGTACACCATCAATTCGAAAGCGTACTTGTGAGATTTCCCGGCGTGGTTCAATGTGAATATCGCTAGCGCGCTGCTCAAAAGCATATTGCAGAAGCCAGTCAACAATGTTGATGATGTGTTGATCGTTAGCGTCCGGGTTGCCTTGCGCGCCAAGTTCCAGCATTTGTTCAAAGTTCTGTGAATGCTGCGAGGAAGTTTGTGCGCCAGCCTTATTAACAGAGTTTGCCAGGTGATAAAATTCGACAGTATATTTTCTTAGATCAGCAGGAGAGACGATGACTCGGCTAATGTTCTTCTTGAGAATGTGCTTTAGATCGTTTTCCCAATGATCAACAAAAGGTTGGGCGCTGGCGATGACGGCTTCTTCTGAGTTGATTTCGACTGCCAGAATATGATGCCGCTGAGCGAAAGCAAGTGACATCACGTTTGCTACTTTCTGACTATCAATTTTCAGAGGGTCGATTTGGAAAACCTCTTGCCCGCTCCATGTAGAAAGCCAGTTAAGCAAGGATTCTATGCTGATGGCTTCCCCGGAAGGTTTACTTAGTTCAGCGTTCGCTATGATTTCTAAAGGGTGAAGCTTTGCCTGCGCACTTCCTTTTGGCGCGATCAGCAGCGCCTTCGCATCTTCCTCACTTAACCACTTATCTTGCTGCAATTGGTGAACGATTTGCCCGAAAGTGAGTGGCTCAGAATGTGAAAATTGCTGCTGCATTAAGGTTTACTCTCATGTAATTAAAGCTAACTGATTAGTTAGCTAATCTAGAATAGCGCTCGGCCCAGAGCGCGTTCCCACTTTATATAAAACATAGCAGATAAAAAGATGTTGACGGTTAATAAAGTGATAACCAGGTCTAAGCCTGCGCCTTGAGATAGAAAGGCTTCGACAACTGCTTGAGTAAAATAGAATAAAACGATAAAACAAAGCCACGTATATGAACGCAGGCTATCTTTAATTAAGCCAGGCAGAATGATCAGCAATGGGGAGAGTTTGACGCTTACGACGACCCAGGGTGAGCTTCCTTCGGGTAGGTAGCTTGGAAGGCTGGTGATGATCATCATTAGAATAAGTAAAAGGTAGGAAGCCCAAGTAATGCAGTAGGCGACTACGTTTTTTCTTGGGCGCTGTGGTGTTTGAGACATTCGGTGTTCCATTACAATTGAGGTGAGCTTGGTGTCGACAGTCCGACTTCACCCTCAAACTTATACCGTAGAGGGCGCTTCGAAGCATATATCGTTTATATAAGTTCGAGTACGTTTTCTGGTGGGCGACCCAGAACTGCTTTGTCGCCTTTAATGACAATAGGGCGTTCGATGAGCTTTGGGAATTTCGTCATCGCGTCAATTAATTGGGCGTCGCTAAGTGTTTTATCTGCTAGCTCGTTGTCTTTGTAAGCTTGCTCACCTTTGCGAAGAAGTTCGCGGGCGCCAATGCCTAACTTACCAAGTATCTCTGAGATTTTTTTGGCGTCTGGCGTATCATCTAAATACAGAACAATTTCAGGCTGGATGCCTTTCTCTTCGATAAGCGCTAAGGTTTGGCGTGATTTAGAGCAGCGAGGATTGTGGTATATTTGTATCGTGTCGGTCATAGTTAATCGTCCAGCGTGGTAAAATTAGATGGCATATTGTAACAGGAGTCAGGCTTGAGAATAAAAACACTTTTGCCCTTTGTATTGTTTCTTTTTCTAAGTGCCTGCTCTGAATCTGTTTTCGTCTTTTCTGATGGTCGCCAGCAAGCGCTAAACTCATATAAGGGGCAGTGGCTATTAATCAATTACTGGGCAGAATGGTGCCGGCCCTGTCTCGATGAATTACCAGAATTGAACAAGTTAAATAAAGGTGAGGCCTTCCAGGTTCTGGGTTTTGACTTCGATAAAGCGAAAGGAGAGCTCTTGGATAGCAAGGTTAAGCGGTTGGGAATAGATTTTCCGGTGCTTGATGCAGACCCGTCTAGCATGTTTTCTCAGAAATTGCCGAGTGGCCTGCCAGCGACAATGTTAATAAACAAGCAGGGGAAGTTTGTTAAGTGGTTAATGGGGCCGCAAACGGCAGAGTCGATCAATAGGCATTTAGGCTTGGAGTAAAAGTAGCTGTTTTTACTCTGAGCTCAAATATTGTTAAGCCAGAGTTGATACGCGCTCTGCTTCTTGGATTACCCGTTTAGGGCACCTGTCCATCACCACTGATATTCCTGCTGCACGTAACTTGGCTGCAGCAGTTTCATTGATGACGCCAATCTGCATCCAAACAACCTTGGGTTGTAGAGTTTTCGGAAGTGCTAGCACTTCGTCACATATCGATGCAGCGGCTTCAGAGTTTCTAAAAATATCGACCATGTCGACCTTAATGGGCAGCTTGGTGATGTTTTTGATTACCGTTTCACCTAACAGATTCTGGCCTTCTAGGTCTGGGTTAATCGGTGTGATTTTGAAACCTTTGTTTTGCAAGAAGTTCATGACTTCATTACTTGGTCTTTCGGGTTTTTGACTGGCACCAACTAAGGCAATTGTTTCAACTGAGTTGAGTAGATCTATCAACTGGTTGTGGTTAAATTGTGTTTTGATAAGGTTCACCAATGCGTCTGATACGGGAATTAAAGTCGTAAAAAATAAGCGCTAAGATGCTTCGACAAGGCCTTAAGTCATGCTAACATCTCAGCTCCTACAATATGTCATCGCGATACCTCATGCCAGCAAAATTTGTTCATCTCAAGTTACATACTGAATTCTCCCTTACCAACGGTTTGGTAAGGATCAAACCGCTGATTAAACAGTTGGTCGATGAGGAGTTTCCGGCGGTCGCGATCACTGATCAATCTAACCTGTGTGCACTCGTCAAGTTCTATAAGTCTACGCGCGGTTCTGGTATCAAACCGATCGCCGGGGTTGATATTTGGCTCGAAAACGAAAGTGAGCCAGACAATCCAAGCCGTCTTACCTTGTTGGCAAAGACTGACAAGGGTTACCTTAATATGACCGAGTTGGTCTCGAAGGGTTTTACTGAAGGGCAAGATTATGGCAAAGCGGTCATCACGAAAGAGTGGTTGAAGGAAGCATCAGAAGGTCTGATTGTTTTGTCCGGTGCGAAAGATGGAGAAATTGGCCGTGCTTTGTTGGCTGGGAGAGAAGACCTTGCTGTTGAGCTCTTGGAGCACTGGATGTCGGTTTTTTCTGATAGTTTCTACCTTGAACTTCAGCGTACTAATCGCCCTAATGATGAGGAATGCGTTCATCTGAGTGTTGCGCTAGCCGAGAAGTTATCGTGTCCGGTTGTTGCGACAAACGATGTGCAATTTCTGGCTGAGTCTGATTTTGAGGCTCACGAAGCCAGGGTTTGTATTTCAGACGGTGAAACACTCGATAACCCAAACCGGGAAAAGCTCTATAGTGACGCTCAGTACCTTAAAAGTGCTGACGAGATGTTGGCCTTATTCGAAGATATTCCCGAGGCCGTTGAAAACACGATAGAAATCGCTAAACGCTGCAATGTGGAAATTCGTTTGGGCGAGTACTTTCTGCCTCAATATCCCGTGCCTGAAGGCATGACAATGGATGAGTTTTTTCGCAAGCTTTGTCATGACGACCTGGATGAGCGCTTAAAAGTAATTTTGGCTAATTGTCCTGAAGACGAGCTTGAGGAACGGCGAAAACCTTATCT
>NZ_LWGJ01001132.1:0-3944 GCF_001635845.1 Oleiphilus sp. HI0132
CCATAACCTAGAGCAAACTGGTTCTGACCCATTGTGTACATGCCCTGCAAACCAATGTAATCAACTGTATCTGACATGCTTTCGTAACCAAGCATTACAGTAATATCATCCATTGAGTAAGTAGCACCTAAACCAATAGTATCTTCTGCTTCAACACCAGCTTCTTCGCGACCCATAGAGTATGCAAAAGCAAGTTCAAGGTTATCCATAGCGTATTTAGCAGCTAAAGCACCAGCGAATACAGAGCTGCTTTCAACTGGCAAAGTTACACCAACAGTTAAACCGTCAGCAATCTCAGGAGAAACATATTGTAGGTTCTCAACTTCGCTATCTGCAGCCAATTCGCCTTCTAAGCCAACAAACTCAGAAGTGTCTGTTACGTCTACCCACTCATATACTGTGTCATCAACACCGTATTGAACAGAACCGAAGTCACCTTTAACACCAACATAGATTTCATCAGACTGGTTGATACCAGCTGTAGTTTCGTCTGCGTCGAATTCAAATTCTACTTTAGCAAAAGCAGTTACGCCTTCAGAAACCATGTGAGAGTGAGTCAAACCAAAAGTAGAGTCACTATCCATTACAGCGTTGGCAGTATTTCCGTCAGCATCTGCATGTACATATGCAACATCGATATCACCGTAGAATTCAATACCTTTATCTGCTGCCATTACACCAGTAGATAGAGTAGCTGCTGCTACAGCTGAAGCGATCAGGGTCTTTTTCATTTCGTCTTCCTTTTTTCTGTTAAAATTTTAATGAGAGTCAGGCTCATCCTGGAATCTCGTTAAATATACTTAGCGATTAAATTATTATTAGTTATGCCGTTAATACAGCACCGTTAATACAGCACAGTCTTCCGGCCGCCTATATTATTTATAAAATATGTCAGAAATGTGTCAAAAATCAATTCTTCAGACATGTTCCCAACATAAGTTTCATCTTATATCTGCCAATTACTTAACAAATTAAAATGTGTTTTATCTTTCCTATCAACATATTAAGACAAGTTTGAGCACTAAGGCACGTTACAGCTTGTTAAGGTTTAGACCTGAATGATCTAGATCAAAAACACCCAAGCCTTATTTAATGCCAAGCAAAACTTACTTCACTTTTATATGCGTCATTGCACTTGCAATAAAGATATACCAGTCATTCTCTAGTGGTTAACCAGTACAAACAATATCTTACAAGTCCTTTTTAAAATTAAGCTTAACTATTATTTAGCAGCAAATAAACAAAAGTACAAAAAATAATTACATTTTTCTCGCAAATTAGCCGTTTTGCACCAAAAAAGCTCAAAATCCACTAACAAGCACACAATAACTACACCTCAAGCAAAAAGGTAACCGGCCCGTCATTCACCAGAGAAACTTGCATATCCGCACCAAATACCCCTCTCTGCACACGAACACCTTGCGCCTCGGCCATTTCTCCAAATATCTTATAAAGCTCTTGCGCTCGCCCAGGCTCACTGGCCTCTGAAAAGCTTGGCCGCCGCCCCTTTTTTGTATTCGCTGCCAACGTAAACTGGGAAACCAGCAATAACTCACCTCCTATATCCCTTAGGCTTTTGTTCATTCGACCAGCTTCATCCTCAAAAATACGATAGCCCACTACCTTTTCAAGCAAAGCCTGTGCCGAAGCTTCAGTATCTTGCTTCTCAACGCCCAGCAATAACAAAACCCCTTTAGATATCTCCCCAACCACTTCACCAGAGACCTCGACCGAAGCAGAGCTTACCCGCTGAATCAGACCTTTCACTTTTCTCTCCCAAGCTTAATTAAGCATAATCCTTTAATATGTCATATCGATGACCCACAAAAAAGCCCGCCTCCAAATATGGAGGCGGGCTTAATTATTAAGCTACTTTCTATACAGACTATACAGAAGCTTACTTCTTATTACGCTTTCGCTCAGTCTCGGTAAGAAGCTTCTTACGAATACGAATGCTTTCTGGCGTTACTTCAACCAACTCATCATCTTCGATAAACTCAAGCGCCTGCTCTAGCGTATGCGTAATCGGCGGAACCAAGGTCAAGGCCTCATCGGTACCCGATGCACGAACGTTCGTTAGCTGCTTACCTTTGACCGTATTAACAACCAAGTCATTAGAGCGTGAGTGAATGCCGACAATCTGACCTTCATAAATATCAACACCAGGGCCTAAGAATAAACGGCCACGCTGCTGAACAGTAAACAACGAATAAGCAGTGGTCTTACCTTTGACCATACTCACCAACACACCGTTCTGACGCTCAAAAGAGCCACCAGACTTCACTTCGCCATAGTGATCAAAGACACTCGTCATGATGCCTGAACCAGAAGTCAGCGTCAGGAATAATCCACGGAAACCGATCAAACCACGAGAAGGGATAACAAACTCAAGACGCACACGCCCTTTACCATCCAACTCCATATTGGTTAATTCTGCCTTTCGCAAACCCATTGCTTCCATCACAGGCCCTTGATGCTGCTCTTCAACATCAATTACAACCATCTCATACGGCTCGTGAATCTGGCCATCAACTTCTTTCTGGACAACTTCAGGGCGCGATACCGCCATCTCAAAACCTTCACGACGCATTGTTTCAATCAATACAGAAAGGTGTAATTCACCACGACCCGAGACAACAAACTTGTCCGGCGTATCACCTGGCGCCACTCGTAATGCCACATTGTGAATAAGCTCTTGATCAAGACGGTCCTTAATATTACGCGTCGTAACAAACTTACCTTCCAGGCCTGCAAAAGGAGAATCATTCACCACGAAGGTCATACTTACGGTTGGCTCATCTACGTTTAGTGCTGGCAAAGCCTCTACACACTCCGGGTCACACAAAGTATCTGAAATACCTAAGCCATCAATACCATTGATACAAACAATATCTCCAGCATTCGCCAGTGGCGTCTCAACCTGCTCAAGCCCCATATGAGTTTTGACGTTAAGCACCTTGCCTTTACGCTCATTACCCTTGGCATCTTTAATAATTACTTGCTGATTTGGCTTCAATGTTCCGCGAGTAATACGACCTACACCAATAACACCTACGTAGCTGTCGTAAGCCAATGCAGACACCTGCATCTGGAACATTCCTTCAGGATCTACATCAGGCGCTGGCACTTGTTCTGTGATCATCTCATACAGCGGCGTCATATCGTCAGCCATATCCTCAGGGTCTGAACCAGCAATACCATTCAGCGCCGACGCATAAATAACAGGGAAGTCTAACTGTTCATCCGTCGCACCCAAGCTATCAAACAAATCGAAAACCTGATCCATCACCCAGTCTGGACGAGCACCCGGGCGATCTATTTTATTGATTACAACAATAGGACGTAAACCCTGCTCAAACGCTTTTGAAGTCACAAAACGAGTTTGAGGCATCGGCCCATCAACGGCATCAACCAACAGCAATACCGAGTCAACCATCGATAATACACGCTCTACTTCGCCACCGAAGTCAGCGTGCCCAGGTGTGTCAACGATATTGATATGATAGTCATTCCATTGAATGGCTGTATTTTTTGCCAGAATGGTAATACCGCGCTCTTTTTCCTGGTCATTGGAGTCCATGATACGCTCAGAACCTTCGTCCCGACGTTCGAGTGTACCCGATTGGCTTAACAACTTATCTACAAGCGTCGTTTTACCATGATCAACGTGAGCAATGATGGCAATATTTCTTAATTTCTCTATCACAATACGGGTACCTGTTATCCTGAAAAGACTAAATCCAAGACTTAAATTAAAAGTAACTGAATATAAATTGGACGCGAATTATACAGAAAGAACGTCATATTAAAATGCAGTAAACAAATATGTTACATTTTAGTTTTTTACTGTCGCACCATTTTATTGCACTAAACAGCATGAAGCACCGCTATGGTGCGCATTACATCGTAAAAATCCACTGATACTCCCTTCCAGCCACCTATTT
>NZ_LWGJ01001133.1:0-3590 GCF_001635845.1 Oleiphilus sp. HI0132
TGCCTGCTCGACTAAGAATGTTGTGAAGGAGCAGCCTGTTGAAACCAGTATAGGGGTTGTAGAAGAATACCTCTTAGGTGTTGGCGATGCTGTACAAGTGAATGTTTGGAGAAATCCAGACCTGTCAGTATCTGTTCTGGTGCGCCCGGATGGAAAAATCTCTGTACCTTTGGCTGGTGACATCGAAGTGGATGGCGTATCGACCGCTGAATTATCAACGATTATTGAGGATAAACTCAATAGTTATATTCGCAACCCCAAAGTAACGGTGATTGTCTCCAATCCAACGAGTGCGGATTTTATTCATCGAATTCGAGTAACCGGTGCGGTGCAGCAACAAAGATCGATCCCTTATCGTAAAGGTATTACAGTTTTAGATGTGGTGTTAGAAGCGGGTGGTGTAACTGTATTTGCAGATGGCGACGGGTCTAAGTTGTATCGTCAGACAGCTGAAGGAGCAAAAGTTTACCCGATCTATTTGAATGATATATTAGAAAAAGGAATTCTGGATTCCAATTATACCCTTTACCCGCAAGACATTATTACTGTTCCAGAGAGAGGCTTCTAGACGAATATGGATTTTGCGCTGTTAATTCGTTATATCGGTGTCATTTTTCGAGAGTTGTGGCAGAGAAAGTTTTTATGCTTGTTTGGGTTCACTGTCGTGAGCTTTGCAGTATTGGTGACTGGGATTTTCTGGCCTTCAAAGTTTGAAACATCCGCCACAATCTTTGCCGATAACCAGAATATACTAAAGCCACTTTTAGCGACTCAGGCTGCGCAATCTAAGGTCCAGAACCATACGAAGGTTGTACGAGATATGATCCAGTCTCCTCGGATC
Source organism: Oleiphilus sp. HI0132 (assembly GCF_001635845.1). Taxonomy (NCBI): domain Bacteria; kingdom Pseudomonadati; phylum Pseudomonadota; class Gammaproteobacteria; order Oceanospirillales; family Oleiphilaceae; genus Oleiphilus; species Oleiphilus sp. HI0132. Next base: position 842 of record NZ_LWGJ01001133.1, read on the forward strand.
CTAAAGACAGTGGTTGAAAATGTTTATGGGATCGACAGCTTTGAATCTGCAGAGGAGCTGGGGCAGCAGATAAATAGTCTGCGTTCTAAAGTTCAAGTTAGAGGTCTGGGGGCTGGTTACATTAAAGTAGCCTATTCAGATTCAACGGCTGATGACGCTTACAGGGTGATAAATGAGGTTGTAGATGTTTTTATTCGTGCAAGTACGGATGAGCAGCGTACGGAAAGTCGCGAAGCTTTTTTGTTTATCGATAACCAGGTAAAGCAGTATAAAGATCAACTATTGCTGGCAGAAGAGCGCTTGAAGAACTTCAGGTCTCAGAATTTTGATGGTCGTGACGGTGATGTGGATTCAAGTATTAGTCGTATTCGCTCGCAAATAGAAGAGCTAAAAATAAGTATCGACGAAGATGAGACATCCATTGTAGCGGTTCAAAGGCAATTAAGTAACGAGTCCGAGTTTTCTTCCCAGAAATATAAAGCAGACGTGTATGGTGAACGCCTTAAATCACTAGAGGCAAGCCGTAATAATTTGTTGTTAACCTATACTGAAGATTACCCTGATGTAGTAAGTTTAACTTATCAGATCGAAGATATTCGTGATGCTATGAGGCAAGCCGATGCGAATAAGAACTCAGATAATGATAATTCGGGAGCTGGTAACGAGCAGGAAGCAGTATTAAACCCATTATATCAAGAGCTTCGAAGTAGCTTGTCGAACGCTATTACCCGAAAGCAGACGAAAGAAAAACGCTTAAGTGCGTTACGGGGCTTGATGGATAAAGAGTTTGACCGGCGCAAACGTATTGCAGAAAGAGGAGCGGAAGAGGCAGAGCTTACTCGAGACTATACAGTGACTAAGCGTATCTATGAAGATATGCTTGAGAGAAAAGAGAAGGCTCGTTTATCAATGACATTGAACGTTGAGGGGCAGGGTGTAACTTATCGTATTCAAGAGCCGGCTTTACCGCCGCTTAACCCTGTTGGCTTGCGTTTTTTACACTTTGTTTTATTGGGGCCAATAGTCGGATTGTTGGTCATTATAGGTTTGGCTGTTGCATATATTTTTGTTGATCAGCGAATTCGTTTTCCTGAACGTTTACATGAGCTTGATGTAACGACTTTAGCTGTCATTCCTCATATTAAGACCGCTTTTACAAAGCGCGTTGTAAGAATTGATATGATCATTTGTGTCGCGCTTTCTATTGTAATTTTGGCTGCATATATAGGTTTGGCATTTGCTGCGAAGTTGGGGATGGTTTAGATGAGTGATATTTCTCAAAGTCAGGGCGTAGCCGGTTTTAAAACGGGTGATCAAGAACGGGCTGAAATTAGGCGTATGGGAGAGGTGGATCAGTTCACTATTGAGGAATTGGAGCGCCTTAAGCTAATTAGCGGTCAGAAAACCAACGCTAAAATTCTAAATATATTTAGAGAGCTGCGAACGCAGCTAATGAAAAAGAATAATAAAAAGAATTTTGTATGTATGGTGACTTCTATCTGTCATCAAGGTGGCGCGAGCTATGTCGCGATGAATCTTGCGAGCGTTTTTGCTTTGGATAAAGCCAAAACCAGTATGTTAATTGATGCAAACCTATACGCGCCAAGCTTGGAACAGTTGATTATTGGGGATGCGAGCGTTGGTATTACTGACTATTTAAGTCATGCAAGCTTTGATGTCAAAGATGTCGTTTATGCGACGGGTGTTCCGCGTTTGCGGGTTGTGCCGATTGGCGATAATAGTGAGGGTGCTGCAGAGTACTTTTCATCCGATAAGATGCAGCATTTTATTGATGAAATTCGTTCACGATACAGTGATCGCTATATTTTTATTGATGCCCCGCCAGTCACAGAATCGTCAGAGGCAAGAATATTGACCGAAATCGCAGATATGGTTGTGTTAGTGGTTCCTCATGGTCGAGCTACTCAGGAGCAGGTAGAAGCTGCAATTGATGTGGTTGGAAAAGATAAGCTAGCTGGCCTGGTTTACAATAATTAAACTTATGATGAATCGGTGCTCACTTCTCAGGTTTATATGCTTACTTGGCCTTTCTTTGCCCGTATTGGCAGCCGAGTATACTGCAGTGTTATCGAATAGTGTTGAGTACACAGATAACATAGGCCTTGCAAGTGACGTAAAAGATCAAGATACCGTTCATACCCTCTCCCTCTCTGCTGGTGTAGTAGAAGAAAGAAAAACGTTTCAAACCAATGCTAACTTTACTCTAGAAAAAGACCACTACTATAGCGGTAGTTACGAGGGTGAAACGACCTTGAGTACAGGGTTGGGATTATTAAACTTTGATCTAATTGAGGATTTCTTAAGTTGGCAGACGTCTTTTACGCGTAGCCAGACTCTTGATGACCCGCTAGAGCAAGCAAGGCCGGGCAACCTAGGGCATAGGGATACTCTTTCCAGTGGCCCGAGCATTACCTATGTAGTGTCTCCAACTACATATTTAACAGGAGAAGGCAGCTATACAATCGTAGAAAATTCTCAAAGTAATACCTCAGATACGCAGCGTGCTGATTTTTCCGCGGCCATTGCTCACCAAATTAACTCGATTACCGGTGTGAACTTAACCGGGCAATATGAAGTAATGTTGGATGCTGACGGTACTGAAAAGTATGACCGTATTCAGCTGGGTGTAGGTTTTTTTCGTCAATTTGTTGATGGCAGTGTTAGTTTAAGTGCAGGGCGCACGCAGTTAGTGCCTGAAGAGAGTGCAGAAACTGAATCAAATTTTTAT
>NZ_LWGJ01001134.1:0-3634 GCF_001635845.1 Oleiphilus sp. HI0132
AAGGATTATTTATTCTAACTGATTCTGTGTAACTCGGTATCATTAGAGTGATGGTTTTTGAAATTACTCTCAAATTGATCAATAAAATGATGGTGCCAGGCTTGGGTTGATAAGACGGATACAAGCGCTGTGTTGTCTTTTTGGCTAATTGCCTTACCTGATTTGATTTTTTTCAATAGTAGCGCCACTTTGTTTGGGTTGAAGTAATTGCTGTCTTTCAAAGAATTCTCGCTTAGTAAGCTTTCAACGTATTCGGGCGTACTGTCACTAAAAAAGGATGGTATGTTAGGTGCTCTATAAGGCTGTTTATAACGCTGGACAATAGTATTTGGCAAACGATTTTGCATCGCTTTTTTTAGAATGTACTTTTCGTTGAACGCTTTCATCTTGAGTTTTGGGTGCAATTGGCTGGCGAACTCAATCACATTGTGATCAAGAAAGGGGAAGCGACCTTCAACTGAGTTTTTCATTAACATTCTATCCCCTTGAGAGTTGAGCAAGTAACCTGCCATCAAGGTTTTACTCTCAAGGTATAAGGATTTATTGAACGGCTTCCATGAATCAAACCGATCTGGTAATGAGGCGATAAGTCTCTCCTCTGCATTAACATTTAATTCTGATGATAAGGCGTCACTATAGAAAATTTTTGCTTTTGAAGTTGATGCGATCCTTGGCAAATGTGAGAAAAGAGGATGGTTCGGTTGGTCTACACCTCCACCAAAAAAAGCTTTCAAGAAGGAGCCGGCTCGGTCACGAGACATATCTAAATAAGGATATAAGCGCTTGATTAATAAAGGGCGCCAGGATGAGTCAGGCTGGCGTGACCAGAACTCTCTAAGTTTGGCTTCTTTAAAAAGGTCATAACCACCGAATATTTCGTCCGCTCCTTCTCCTGTTAGTACTACCTTGTAGTTTTGCTGTCGAGCCAGGGCTGATAAGCGACCCATAGGGATGGGCGCTGTACGTACAATAGGGCTTTCAGTGTGCTTTATGCAGTCCAAGAAGTCATCCGCAATATTGCTGTACTTGCACTGTGTTGAAAAGTGACTGGTGTTTAAGTGTTCGACCATGGTTTTTTGGTGCTTGCTTTCATCCAGGTCAGCATCTTCGAAAGTGAGTGAAAAGGTGCTGAGGTCTCCGTGATCCAGGTGTTTGATGAGTGAAACCAGGATCGATGAATCTAAGCCGCCCGAAAGATAGGCTCCAACGGGGACGTCAGCCCTTAAACGAATGCGAACGGCTTCTTCTAGAAGTTCAGATACCTTCTGCGCTGCAATCTTTTCATCTACTATGTGTGGGGCGGTTCCAGATGAAAATGGATAATCCCAGTATTGGCGTCGCGTTAAGTTTCCTTTCTCAAAAACAACCTGCTCTCCTGGTTTAACCTCGTAGACATTCTCAAATGCTGTGTTAGGAGAGACAGGTGCCCAATAGCTAAGTATTTGGTCTAAAGAGTTTAGGTTTAGTTTTGGTGCTGAAGGAAGTGTACACAGTATGGCTTTAACTTCTGATGCAAAAGCGAGTGATTGTGCTTGCTGGCTATAAAATAGTGGAGATATACCTACCCGGTCACGAGTTAGAACGGCTCGTTGTTGTTTTTTATCCCAAAGTGCTATTGCGAACTGGCCGTTTAAGTGGTTAACAAAATCCAGGCCATATTCTTCGTAAAGGTGAACGATAACTTCGGTGTCGGTATGGGTATAAAATTGGTGGCCTTTAGCAATTAATACTTCTCGCAGTTCAGGGAAGTTGTATATCTCGCCGTTAAAACTAACCCATACTGATTTATCTTCATTATGAATAGGCTGCTCACCACCCTGAATATCGATGATGCTCAAACGCGTATGAACCAATAAGGCTTGGCTATCTAGATAGTAAGCTTGTCCGTCAGGGCCTCGATGGCGTAATTGTCCTGCCATTTGCTTGGCAAGTGCATAGCGATCTTTTTCAAACGGGGGGAGGCCAAACAAACCTGCTATTCCACACATAGGTTAACTCTCGATGTCGCTGCTTGAACTTATATCAGAATTTGATTGTATGTGTAACTGGATTATTGTATCCAGCATACCTTGAGTTGGCGTTAAGTTACTTTGACACTTCAGGTTGCATTCTTTCGAGAGAGCAACAAGTTGTGATTCATGGATATCAAGATAGGATTTTTTTAATTGTGCTATCTTGCTTGATCCTATTGAATTTGCAAATTGCGCTCCATGTTTATACCAGTAATATACTACTCGGTGCGTTCTTCCTGCTTTAGCAAGCGCGATACGAATTCTTACGTTTGGGTGTAGATCACTTGTCCATGCATAATCATTGATTAGCTGCCATCTGTTCTTATCAAATATTGTGTTCTGGCTATTGGCCATTTCTACATTACTATTGTTTAGGTAGGTGAGGATGTATAGGTCGAGCTGGTCTCCGAAGGCTCCGTATAAGCCTCGCGTTAAATTGGTTGGTTGTGGAAAGTGAGGTTTCCAGTTGGTCGCTCGAGTTGTATCGAGTGTTAGGCCATTTAGTGTTTTTGGTAGCTTAGGTTGGCTTACCTGGTATTCTCTATTTTCTGGTGGGCTAAGTGCTAGTTGGGAAATGATTAGTAAAACTGTGCAAGCTGTTAACGAGAGAATTTGTTGTTTCAATGGCTGCGATGTATCTTGTTTTACAGGTGACTCTTGTTCGCCTTCTGCATCGAAGTGGCGGTCGATGAAAAACCATGGAAGCATCACGGCACCGAACACAATCCACCCTAAAGTATCATGGTCTTCCATTAAAGGGTGGCTAACGCCCTCATAATAGGCGATGAGTAATAGAATGAAGACCCGAATCCAGTTTCCGATCATTGCAAGTGTTGCGGCAATCGCAAGGCTTATCAATGCATGACGAAAACGTCTTCTATTAAACGCTGAGGAAATCAATGCTAGTGACAAAGCCGTCATAAAATACTTTAACCCTGAACAGCCCCCAGCAACATGAACTACGCCGGTGGTGACGGTAAAGTAGTTTCCTTCAACAAGTACCGTTAGTGATAGTAGGGAGGCAAGGTAAGAAACAACTTTAACAGTCAGTGTTTGTAAGAAAGGGATTGCCAGGTACCAGAAAGGCATCGCCATTAAGACGACACTCCATGCAATGATAATATTACGAGTACTTGCAAAGCCTAGAACTATTGCGCTAAATAAGGGCAGCGATAAAGCAAGGCATAAAAAAAACAGTGTTTTTATATCCAGAGCTTGAGATAAAACAAACCCGGCGGTCAGAAGAATGACAGCAGGTAATAATAGATAGTTCGGTTGAACTTTGTTCGATCCAAGGTTCTTATATGAAAAATAGGCGCTTAAAGCGAGAAGGATATAGCCCATATCCAAATCGCCAGCAGTGGTCCAGTGAGTATGAAGTTGAACTAAACGGCTGGGGTAGAAAGTTCCTAGATAACATAGCAACAGGGCAAAAATTGCCGCTAACCACAGCACAGGCTGCCTAGCGATCCGTGTCATAACTTCATCCAAAGTGTAGCTGTACCGCAATGTACGTGAGTCGTTAACGGCTTAGTCGTTCGTTGCGGTAAACAGTTGTAAAACTGCTAAGGTTATTAAAATGCTTTGTAATGGTGTTAAGCTTAGCTGAAAAATAAGGTTAG
>NZ_LWGJ01001135.1:0-4290 GCF_001635845.1 Oleiphilus sp. HI0132
GCTACGAGCTCAAAACCCCTTACCGCAATGGCACTACGCATGTGATCTTCGAACCACTGGATTTCATTGCCAAGCTAGCGGCTTTGGTACCCAAGCCTAGGGTCAACCTTACTCGATTCCACGGGCTTTTTGCACCGAACAGCAAACACCGCGTTCAAGTAACACCCGCTAAGCGGGGCAAAAAGCCCGATCAATCGGAAGGTCTCGATACTGACTGGTGTGACAAGAGCCCTGCAGAGCGCCACCGCGCTATGACCTGGATGCAACGACTCAAGCGTGTTTTTACCATCGACATCGAGGTCTGTGAACACTGCGGTGGCCAAGTCAAAGTGATTGCAAGCATTGAAGACCCGAAGGTGATTGAGCTGATTCTTAATTACCTCAGGCAGAAAGCCGCTAAGGTTGACGCTGCCAAACAGCACGAATTGCCGCCAGAGCGAGCCCCGCCACTGACTCCCAGCCTGTTCGACCCATCGCAGACTCGCCTATTTAATTGACGCTCCTAAGTTCTCAATCCATGCACTGTCAGCCTTTGCGGCAGGCCGGTGGGGCAACTGTCGGCTAGAGATCCATTCGCCAGGCACTTTTCGGTCAAATCGACCAAAATACGACCTGCTTTGGGCGCTGTGAAGCTAAATTCTGGGGCTTAGGCAATAAAAATGAGCAGCAATTTCGGGTATGATACTTCAGCTTAGGGGTGAAAAGGTGCTTTATACTTCCTATACCCACAATATCGGTGGGGCTGCGGCTGTCGAGCCACAGGCGAATGTCGGGGGCGGGCAAGTTTTCTTTGTCGAGCCAGTCGGTGAGCAGTTGCACCCACGCGCCGGTGACACGCATTGCGGTTGCCATTGGGCCCCCTCGAAATCCATTGTGGCGTATATTGTCAAAAAATAGGCGTATTTCGTCAATTGCTGATTAAAAAATAGGCGTAAAGTGAGTGTATTGCGTAATCGCGCTAACAACACTACCGACATAACAACGAGGCGATGCATGAATATCTCCCAGTGGTTTGACGAACTTTGGCTCACTAGCGGTTTGCCGCAACTGCTCGCTCTTGCGCCCGACTGGCTGGCACTGGATACGCGCCAACTTATCTTTGTGATCGCCACGCCGTTTTTCATTGGCGTGTTCGCGTGGGAGTTTTTGCGCATTCGCAATAATCCCGTACTGGTGGATGTGCGTGAATCGGTGCGTAATTTTATGCTCGGTGCCGGCTACCAAATTACCGAGCTGCTTTTCGCAGGGCTGATTTCCTTTCCTGTGTATGCGTTTGTGTACTATCACCGCGTGGCAGACATCGAGCTAACATGGGTCACCGGGATTGCGCTGTGGTTTCTGGTGGATTTGTGTTTTTACTGGATGCACAGAAGCTCTCACCGCGTACGTTGGTTTTGGGCTGCCCATGTGACGCATCACTCGTCTGAGCGAATGAACTTCTCTACGGCGATGCGCCAAAACGCCACCAATATTTTTAACGGCGGCTGGCTGTTTTATTTGCCGCTGGCATGGGTGGGCTTTAATCCGGTGTGGATTGGCATTTGTTATGCGTTGTCGTTGGTCTATCAGTTCTTCATTCACACGACATTGGTGGGCAAGTTGCATCCGGTAATCGAGTTTATTTTCAATACGCCTAGCCACCACCGTGTGCATCATGCGCGCAATCCAGAATACATCGATAGAAACTACGGCGGCGTGTTCATTATTTACGATCGCCTGTTTGGAACTTTCGTCGAAGAGCGAGAAACGCTGCCAGTGGAATACGGCATTACGCGCCCGGTTTATAGCAATAACTTGATCGTCAATTGGTGCCATGAGTACCGCGATATGTTTCGTGACATGGCCCGCAAAGGGGGCTTATGGAAGCGTTTGCAGCATCTCTGGATGCCGCCTGAATGGCAACGACCCGAGGCGGAAAAACGGTCGCAAGCCCAACCGCACGATGACACTGCGGCAGAGGTAGGGAAACGCTAGCGGACATGACAGCAACGGCACAGGCGACGTATTATCGAAGGATCTTGATACGTTGTGTGTGCCCATGACTAGCCCGTTTGATCAACAACATATTCAACAGCATTGGCAGCCGCTGAATTGGCGTGCATTTGACCCGCTTGATGAGGCCAGCCAGCGCTATATTCGCTATTACGGTCTTGATTTCGCCGATGCGTTGCCGGCGTTGTCTCATGGTTTTGGTTATTTTGACGCCGCAGGGCATCGTGTCTCTGTGCATGCTTGGCGGCCAGAAAATCCGCGCGGCACCGTGCTGGTGTGTCACGGGTATTTTGACCATGTTGGTTTGTACCGCCATATTATTGGCCACGTGCTATCGCTGGGGTATGCGGTGCTTGCTTATGATCTGCCAGGTCATGGATTAAGCTCCGGCGCGCGCGCGGTGATCGATGATTTTCGTACCTACCGCGAAGTCATGGAAAACTGCCTCGCATTGGCAGAGAACCATTTGCCAAAACCTTGGCATGTCATCGCACAAAGTACCGGGGGTGCGATAGTGATGGATTATTTGCTGAGTTTTTCCCCGGAAAAAACCTTCCCGTTTGAGCGCGCTATTCTGCTTGCGCCGTTAGTGCGCCCATTTCGTTGGCCGTTTGTGAAGTGGCTACATACCGCAATCAGTCCGTTCGCGAAACAAATTAAACGTGTTTTCTCGATTAACTCCGGAGACAGCGAGTTTCTCGATTTTCTCGAAAATCATGACCCACTTCAGCCGCGCCATGTGCCTGCACAATGGGTTGGCGCACTGAAAAAATGGTTGCCGCATTTTCTCAAAAATTCACCGGTGACCTTTAGTCCAGTCGTCATACAAGGCGACAGTGATGAAACGGTAGACTGGCGGTTTAATCTTAGTGTTATTCGTGAAAAATTTACTGACCCACAGATTCATATGCTGACCGGCGCGCGCCATCATCTGGCTAACGAGCACAGCAATTATCGAAAAGAAATCTTCGCCATTATTGACCGGTATTTGGCGTAGTCATGGCGTTAATAATTAAGGAATGATATGCGCGGTAGGGTGGGGATTGTAATAACAAAATTAAGTGTCGGCATATTGGTGCTTCTGATCGGCACACACGCTTATGCGGACATCCATTATCGTTGCATGCTTAACGAAGAAGAGCGCATTGTCTCTGTGATTTATGGCCAACAAAATGGCGTGCCGCCCTGTGAAGTGCGTTATCAAAAAGACGGTGACGAACAGGTGCTATGGCGCACTCGCACGGAGCAAGATTTTTGTGCCCGTAAAGCCGCCGCGTTTGTTCAGCAGCTAGAAAATTGGCATTGGCTTTGTAAGCAACACGACACCACCCAAGCGGTGCAGCCGATGGTGAGTGAGCAGCCAGTACCGCCGAGATATCTTGCCTATCAACAGCAGCATGCACTTGCGCAAACGTTGGCAGCGGCAGCAGCGATGAAAATGGAAGTGATGTCTTATCGTTATCAGTATGGTCGTTGGCCAGCGGAGATCGACGATTTGGGTTATACCGATGCGCAAATGAAAACCAGCACGATGATTCGTGATATGCGGATTACCCGCGGTGGGGTGATTCGTGTCTTAGCGGCAGAAAAGCTCGGTGAGCATGCGGCGGTGGTATTGACCCCAGTTGACGTGCTGGGTGGGCAAAGTATTGAGTGGCGCTGCGAGACAAATGTCTCGGTATCCGGCGACTTATGTCGTTACCAAGAAGGCGCATCGTTTTACCGTTAGCCGCGTGGCCCCCTTTGTGTGGAAAAATTAGCGAAGCGGTGCACGTTTACTTGCGGTATTGACCTGCTATGCTCAAATAACGGTGGCCGTAATGCGTGTGAGGTGTTGCCATGCACAGCATTAAACAAAAAGTGACAACGCGCTGGCGCGACATGAAGCATGCGCTCCATTGGTGGGGTATTGCGCATTTAGCTAGCCCATTAAAAGGCGAGATCGCGTTGAGCCGATTTTTAGCCTATTACCACCTTGAGCGTGAAGACATCATTGCGCGCGCGCATCAACAGGCCGCGTTATTTGCCAATGATCACGGTAGCGATTGCCGCGATTTGTAATAGTAACCACAGAGTTTGCGTCCCGACTTGAAAACGCGAAATAGTGGTAATCCCCCGGATCACAATAGGGATAACCGCCACAGCGCAAATGAAATACCCGATCGATAGCGGAATACCCAGCAAGGCATGTAAAGCCGATGCGAGAATAGCGGCTTCAATCGCAAAGAAGATAAAAGTAAACGAAGCATAAATAAGTGACGTGACTGTGGAGCCTAAGTAGCCAAACCCGGCACCTCG
>NZ_LWGJ01001136.1:0-6014 GCF_001635845.1 Oleiphilus sp. HI0132
AATATATTAAATTCATATCGAATTAGTATAGCTAATATTATGTAACTATATGATATGCAAAGGAAAAACAAAAAACAAAATCTTTACATTCTTAAGTTATTAGAGCACTATTTTTACGTGCTCGGCCAAGTGTAGATTGACAAAAAAGTATCAATCAAACAAAAAACACTCATACTCCACAAAGTATCATACTTATCTAGCCTTAATTCCGAAGTTAGATTCACATGATTTTGAGCAGAATGTTTCATTCTCATAGAATATCCAATCTGCATTTTCGCTAATCGCTATCTCTTGAGCTATAATAGCGCTTACTGTTGGTGATACTGTAATCTCTTTATTGCAATGATCGCATCTATAGACGTAAGCAAATTCATCCAGACTCTCGATCTCTTCTTCTTTTGTAGGGGGCCAGCACTGTTCCATACGATTCTCCTCGTTAAGTATGATACTTTTCCATGATCACCGCTTTAGCGGGTACAGCACATCAATCTCTTACAGAAACCAAAGGATGATAGTTTTTAGTCAATCTACATTTGGAGTGGGTTCCACAAGTTTCTTGTGAATAACACTATTAGGGGTGGGTGAATACCTACCCCTTTTTAGAATGTGTTTAGAAAAGCTCAAGCTCACCATCATCGAGGCCGGAATCATCGGCCACTTCACGATAAATAAATTCTACGTTTTCATTTAGAACCTTTGTAAAAAGCCCTATTCTAAAAACAGTATCGCTATTGCTTAAGTTCAGTACAAATGAATGAAACCCATCATTCACCTTTTCAGTAAGCATACGTGTCGGAGTACCTAACTGAATGGCATGATCGTAAGGGAGTAGGGCACTTTTCATTGCGCCCATAAATCGATTTGCCAGTTCAGATACCCAATCTGTTAATTCTTCCATGGAAATATCAGTTGAACTTTCAATAGGAAAGCATTCCTTCAGAATGTCGATAGGTGTTTGAAGACGAATAAGTAAACTCAGATCTTCAGAATGGGCTTCTATCTCAGAACTCAGTGCAGTTTTATCTATCTTACCGTCTTTGTAAGAGACTGAAGTAAATGTGAGACCTAACGATTTTAGAACCTCATTACACGAATCTTCGAATAGCTCATTAAGTATTTCGACGGAGCTTTTACTGTTTAACATACTGATATCTATCTCTGTTCCTAATGGACCTATTGCTTCTAGCATAGTTGGTTTTAAATCCTATATAGAAAAGTTTAGGTATGAGCCTGGTCGTGTTCTGTATTAGAAATAGCTAATAACTGACTATGTTTGAACAAGTGTTCTGATACCACGCTTCCTTCAATGACAAGCTTCTCTTTTAGATCTTCTGAGATCGATTCTAGCGCCTGTTTGTTTTCATTGCGAATCTTCATGGCCGATTTGTAGGCTTTATCAATAACATTGCGTATTTCACCATCTGTCTTAGCAGATAAGCCTCCCAGCACAGGGTCTTCTCGTTTCGCTCCGAATGACATAATGCCAAGATCAGAAAAGCCTAATTCTCTGACGTAAGCACCAGCAAGGGAGGTTGCTTTCTTTATGTCGTCGCTAGCACCGGAAGAAATCAAGTCTTCGCCAAACATAATCTCTTCCGCTGCTCTTCCACCCATCAAAACGGCTAAACGATCTTCGATTTCCTTCTTTCTAATCAGAGTATCGTCATTCTCTTCCAAGAACATGGTTACGCCACCAGCATTACCACGAGCAATAACCGACACTTTGTGAGGGTCCGGGTGGTGAGAAGACATAGCGGCTACAATTGCGTGTCCTACTTCATGAACAGCTGTCGTTATTTTGGTCTCTTCTGAAATCAAAGCACCGTCATGTGTTTTACCGATCATCAAACGGTCAAAAGCTTCTTCGTAATGCTTTGTAGTCACAGTATTTTGATCACGTTTGTTTGCAAGCATCACTGCTTCATTAGTCAGGTTTTCTATTTCAGCCCCTGAAAAACCAGTCGTCAGTTTAGAAATAAGATCGAAGTCAGCTTCTATATTGTCGATACGCTGAGCATGCAATTCAGCAATCTTTTTTCTATCAGTTTGTTTGGGTAACGTAACGGCTACTTTTCTATCAATCCGACCCGGTCTTGTCACCGCCTTATCTAATTGATCGGGGTTGTTTGTAGCGACCATGAAGATAATGTCGTCTCTTTCTTTGAAGCCATCTAGTTCAGAAAGTAAATGGTTCAAGGTTCGGTCATCTTCATTGTGTGAAAGATTCGCACCTCTCATCCCGCCAAGTGCGTCGAATTCATCGATAAAAATTATGCAAGGTGCGTTTCTTCTAGCGGTCTTAAACATCTGCTTCACTTTTAACACCCCTAGTGCTACGTACATACCTGTGAATTCAGAACCAGAATACTGGAGAAAAGTAACACCCGCTTCACCAGCAGTAGCTTTAGCCAGCAAGGTTTTTCCAGTTCCTGGTTTGCCCGTCATGAGTATACCTCGCGGAGTTCGAGCTCCATTGCGTCTGTATAACTCAGGATCCCTGAGATAGTCTACGGTTTCCATAATCTCATCTTTAGCAACCTCATTACCCGCTATATCGCTAAAGCGCTCCTGAACATCCCTTACGATATGATCTTTAGAGGTATTCGTTATCACCTCTTTGGGAATGGTTTTGATGACTAAAAAGATCAACAGGGTGAATAATAGAGTTCTGAATAGGGCTGCAAGATCAAAATGCCGCAAGATTGATACTTCTTCTTCATAAGAGTCAACTGATACTCCATACTCAAGCATTCGATCAATTATCTTGTCTTCTGGAAATAACTCATAATTAGTTTTTAACTCAGTACCATCATTCATCTTGATTCTGAGAACACTGTCTTCGAACGCTTTGATTTCGCTTACTTCGCCATTCTTCGCTTTTTCTAGGAAGTCGGTATAACTGATATGATCTAATTGCCGTACATCTTCATTTTCACCGCTTTGTGGTGAGTAGGTAATAAACGATAGAATTAGCACAATACCAATTATCGTGATGGGTTTCTGATAAGGAGATTTCACCCACCATTCTTTCATCTGCTCAATAAACTTCTTTATATTTTCCATTAATCGAATCCTCTATCCCTTATTGTTTTGTTGTGTCTCATAGTCCTAGTTCTTTAGTTGCAATTTCATCCAAAACAGTCTTTGAAAGATCTGCATACAGTGTGTTTGGGTAGTCATTTACGATCATTGAATAGATTAATTTTGCCTTACTGTACTGTCTTAATTTCAAATGTGATTGGGCCATGATGTATTGGAGTTCTGCTAACTCGGTATGTTCGTATCTATATTTAGACCTAGCCCGGAAGACCTTTGAAATCGCTTCGTTATATTTGCCTTGGTTATATAGTTTGTGTGCGCCAAGGAGTGCGCCTTGACTCATATTTCCTTCGTCACAACCAACAAGGCCTAGTAGTACAGCCAGGATAAAAACTCTCATTGTTAATTCCTTACATTATTGACTGAATAGCTTGGAGAAGTTGTTCGGGAGTCTTCTTACCTTTGATCAGATATTCACGCTTAGCCTGGTTATCCTTGAGAATGATCGCTGGGGTAGCCGAAACGCCCTTATTAGCGCCTTGTCCATAGTCCTCATTGACAGCAACCTTTGCTTCGTCTGAAAGCATGCAGTTCTTGAGCATTGAACCATTCAGACCAAATGTTCTAACAAATTCAGGAATACCTTGAGAAACCCCTTTACCGTTCCCCTGCGTTTGTTTAATGAATTGATCTAAAGCAACCCATGCAGACTGGTTACCCTGTTCTTGGGCAATGCATTCAATTGCCTGGGCTTCGATTGCAGCCATCGGGTTATGACCACCTAAAGGGAAGTGCTTGTATTCCCAGTTAATTACGCCTTTAGAGTTATCGACGACCTTCTTAACGTCGAAAAACATTTGTCGGCAGTAAGGGCACTCAATGTCTGAGTACATTTCAAAAGTGAAACGAGCGCCTTCTTTTCCGTAGCGTAATTCAGTAGAAGAGTCAGAGGCCAAAGAATATTGATTCTTAAGTGTTTCTAATGCTTTCTTAGAGTCTTTCTGCTTGTATCTAGCCATCTCATTTTGAACAAGCAGCGCAATTTGTTCCTGAGAGACGTTGTATTGAGACTGAGGCTGGTTCTTAAGTAATTGGACCTCGTTGTTAAGCTTGTTAAATCCGTAAGCAAAACTACTGGTAGTTACTATTAAAAATACCCAAATAACGAATGTGTTTTTCATGATTGTACCTTGAATAAAGAAATTCAAAATACTGTATGGTTTTATGTCAGGGATTTGAACGATAAAAGGATCAAAGACACATTACCTTAGTTTCAATCTGTTTTGAGGTTAAGAAAAGTCACTTGCCAATGAAATAGAGTGAAGAAGTAAATGACCGTAGGAATAACCTATTTTCCGTGGAAGCCAATAAACTTAGTGTGTTAGTCTTCTTAGACAGGGCCGATAATGCTTTGTCTGTATCTTCGTACTACAAGGGAAAATACAGACATGAGTAAAGCTGAAGCTTTATCCAAGAAAGAAATTCGACACGCTCTTGCGGTCGCAAATCTGATGACTCACAAAGAGGGTAAGCGCTGCGCTCTGGTTCTCTCTCATGCTGCTATGCGAGTCAGTGAAATCGCATTAATCGAAACTGGATCTCTTTTAAACTCTACAGGTGAATTAAGAAAAGAAATTCATCTTCCTGCCAAGATCTGTAAGCGCCTTAAGCCACGAACTATTTGGCTTACTAATCCAGTAAGTCGCGAAATAATCCAGGATTGGATTGAGTATCGCCTTAAGAAAAAGTGGGGAACAGTCATTGGTAGCGCTCAATACCAGGGATTAAATCCAAACAGCAGATTCTTATATAACAATCGGGGTAGACCTTATGCCATGACAGAGAAAAAGCGGGTTATGTATGATGGCTCCACTAAATCCTATAGGGCGTGTGATTCGCTGGAGCACTTGATTAGAGCTATTTACACGAAGGCAGGTTTTCATAATGCGTCTTCTCACACAGGGCGAAAATCGCTTATCACTAACGCGATTATTGATAAAGGAATAAGCCTTAAACAGGCTGCACGAATACTTGGTCATAGCAACCACGAGCAGGTATTGTCTTATATCACGATCAGTAAAAAGCGACTTTCTGAAATGTATGAAGAAGCTCTTTAGTTGGTTTTGAATGCGTGCTGAAGAAATAATTTATAAGTAGGTGATAGTCTATCTAGTGCCAATTCGAGACCTAATAGGCCATTATCAATATGGCCTAGCTGTCCTGATTTAAGGTTGTCACAGAGTTTTGGCTTTGAGCACAAAGCACTACCTTTCTCACAGTCTGTCTTCTTCACAAAGCAGACCTTGAGATATAGTCCGTTTTTAGTCGGCTGTTGGTGAGGAGCGGACTAAAAACTTGTGCCCAGAATTATTCCTGATCGTCAGTTAGAAGCTTCTTCTGTATACTGTTCATATACACAGTATCAAGGAAGATACTCATGTCATCGGCAAGGAATGCCAGGGCGAGTCAAGTACCGAACTATGAACGTCATCGGCCCGAACAGACGCTTCTCTATCAATTGGTTCAGCAGCACTATCCGGTCTTTAAGTCTTCTTTAGATGACCAGGGACAAAGTTTGCCGCGTTACGTTCAGAGAGAATTCGAGGATTTTCTCCAATGTGGTCGGCTAGAGTATGGCTTTTTGCGTGTGCGCTGTGAAGACTGTCATCACGAGCGTTTGGTCGCTTTCAGCTGCAAACGGCGTGGTTTCTGCCCCAGCTGCGGTGCCCGCCGGATGGTGGAGAGTGCCGCACTTTTGGTGGATGAAGTATTTCCCGCAGAGCCTATTCGCCAATGGGTGCTGAGTTTTCCTTTCCAGTTGCGCTTTTTGCTGGCCCGTTACCCGGAGCTGATGGGCAAGGTCTTGAGCATCGTTTACCGTATACTCTCAACCCATCTGATTAAGAAAGCGGGTTTTACCAAGGCTACGGCACAAAGTGGATCGGTAACGCTCATCCAACGCTTTGGCTCCGCGC
>NZ_LWGJ01001137.1:0-9742 GCF_001635845.1 Oleiphilus sp. HI0132
CTACTCTTACTAGCATAAAAATAAAAATAACCAATATTAGTTATACAAATAAAAATAAAAATAGTAGTTAGCTTCTATTGTAGAAACCGCAGCGATAAAAATAATAAATGCGGGGTAAACTGAATATTTTGAATGCCTAGCTTTTTAGCGGCCGAAAAAATGAATTGAGTTATTGTTTCTGACTAATAAGAACACATAAAGTGGCACTAGTCCTAAACCGGATAACTTTATTTTAGCTACCGCTCTGAGTATTCAAATTGCTCTGTTTACATGCAAAGGTGTGAGCTTTTGCCCTAAAGCACAGACATGGATTCACAACAACAAAAAATTTAGAGTCTGCTCTTTTAAGCATGAAAAGGTCAATCACGGAGAGCGTTTGATCTTTTCATGCAAAGTCATTCCCCCTCTCTTTTCTTATTATTACTTGTGTTGCTACTTTTTCTGGTACAGTTTTCTCTTTAGATAAACTCTTGGCCTTGGTCTATGGTAAAGTATGGCTTCATAAAACGTAAGGCTGATAGAGCCCCTCAAGGTCTTAGTACTTCGTAACCCACAACAATGATTGTTTAAACATGTCCAGACTGTCTCCTTCCATTATACCTCGCGACCAACATCCCGTTTCTCGTAGCCAAATTAGCCCATCGGCGTTAAAGGTTATGCATCGCTTACATAATAGCGGCTATGAGGCGTATCTGGTTGGTGGTGGTGTCAGGGATATTTTGCTCGGCCAAAATCCTAAAGATTTTGATATTGCGACCAATGCACACCCTGAGGAGGTACATGCTCTTTTTAAGAATTCACGTTTAATTGGTCGTCGCTTTAAGCTCGTCCATATCCTGTTTGGCCGCGAGATTATCGAGGTTGCTACCTTCCGTGGAAGCGTAAACCAACAGGACGAAAAACAATCAGAGCATGGCATGCTGCTTAGAGACAATGAATATGGCAGTATCGATGAAGATGCTGTGCGAAGAGACTTTACGATAAACGCTCTCTATTACAGCCCTAAAGACTTTTGTATTTACGACTATGTCGATAGCCTGGACGATATTAAGCAGGGTCTGATCAACATTATTGGCGACCCGGAAACACGCTATAGGGAAGATCCGGTTCGGATGATCAGAGCTTTGCGTTTCGCGGCTAAACTAGACTTTGATATCGAAGAAGAGACCAGCGGTGCCATACGAGAGCACGGTCAGCTATTGTCCAACGTTGCAGCAGCACGTTTGTTCGATGAGATTCTAAAACTGTTTCTCTCTGGCTATGGATTGAAAATTTTTCACCTCTTAGTCGACTATGGGCTATTTAAGCCCTTGTTCCCAGCTATTGCTCATACCTTGGAAAACAGTGATAAGAGTGCTATCTATAAGAAAATGCTCGAGGCAGGCTTAACAAATACTGATCAACGAATTCATCAAGAAAAACCCGTCACACCAGCATTTCTGTATGCAACTCTTCTATGGCCTGAAGTCGATAGACTGTGGTCACAACTTATTGAAGAAGGCGTTCCCGAATTTCCTGCATTACAACAAGCAGGGCAACTTACACTTCAAAGCCAACTACCTCATATATCTATACCCAAGCGCTTCACCTTAATGATGAAGGAAATATGGGAATACCAAATCAGACTCACTAAGACTCACGGCAAGCGGCCTTTCCACCTCGCTGAACAGCAACGATTCAGGGCTGCCTATGACTTTTTGTTGTTACGGGAGCAAGCTGGTGAACCTGTCGGCGAACTCGCTAAGTGGTGGACTGAATTCCAAATCAAGCACCCTTCTGCTGTTTATAACAAAGCTAATCATCGAAAAAAGCGTGAGACACCTGGTGCTGACCGCCGAAAGACCCGACAATCACGACGTCCAAAGCGATCATAATGCTGCAGGTATAAGTCAGCAGGAACTGTTCGGCGAGAAGAAAAAGCTAGTCATGAAACTAAATCAAGTACTCATCGGTATTGGTAGCAACCTGGAAAGTCCTCGTCTTCAAGTAATAAAGGCGATAGAAGCCCTATCCCGGCATCCTGAACTAAAGCTAATGTCATCATCATCACTATACAGTAGCTGCCCTCAAGGGCCTCAGGATCAAGATGACTTCGTCAATGCAGTCATCTGGCTTGAAACCGCTCTGGAACCACTCGCTTTGTTAAAGTGTACTCAAACACTTGAAGCCGAATTCGGGCGTATAAAGACTCGGCATTGGGGGGAGCGAATCATCGACCTGGATATTCTATTCTATAACGATGAAACGCTATCAAGCGACGACCCTGACTTACGCATTCCTCACCCTTATGCGCTGGAACGAGACTTTGTGCTGGTACCAGCAATCGAAATTGCGCCTGCTTGGACGCTTCCCGATACATCGACCCTAGAACAACATCTTTCTTCGTGCAGCGAGCATAATTTACTTCGTTTAGATGGCACTCCGACTTGAGTCTCGCGAAACAAGTAGCTAATCTACGCACAAGCTAAGCTCTGTCATAGATTATCAGTAGTCGGTTTTATACTACTGTGAAAACTAAGGATTATATGATGAAAACGACAACCCTGAGCCTTCGTAAACTAAAAGAGTCCAATGGAAAATTCTCCTGTGTCACAGCCTATGACGCAACCTTTGCTAAGTTAGCGTCGGATGCTGGTATCGACGTTTTATTAGTCGGCGACTCTCTAGGCATGGTGTTACAAGGTCAGGACTCGACATTGCCTGTTAGTATTGATGACATGGTCTATCACACTCAATGTGTTAGCAGAGGCGCTCAGTCTCCCTTAATTATGGCCGATATGCCTTTTAATACCCTGAATAGCCCTCACGATACCTTGAACTATGGTGGACAGTTGATGCAAGCAGGTGCCCATATTATCAAGCTAGAAGGCGGCGAGTGGCTTGCAGAGTATATTGAAGCCTTAAGTGATCGAGGCATTCCTGTTTGTGCACATTTGGGTTTAACGCCTCAGTCTGTCAATAAGTTAGGCGGCTATCGCGTTCAAGGCAAGGAAGCTGAAAAAGCTAACGCCATGATTAATACTGCGCGCGCCCTTGAAGAGGCCGGTGCCGATATGATCTTACTTGAGTGCGTACCCACCTCACTCGCTGAGCTCATTACCAAGAAAGTTAGTGTCCCTGTCATCGGAATTGGTGCGGGGAATGTTACCGATGGTCAGGTCTTGGTGATGCATGATCTCCTTGGAATTACTTCCGGACATAAGCCTAAGTTCGTAAAAAACTTCATGCAAGGCGCCGGTTCAGTGCAACAGGCCTTCGAGCACTACGACCAAGCGGTTAAGTCCGGCGAATTCCCTTCTGCCGATTATAGTTTTGCAGGCTAAACGAGACTCAAGCATGATCACCGTTAACAGTATTATTGCACTACGAAAAGTTATCAAAGAAGCTAGACAAGCCGGTAAAGTAATCGGCTTTGTACCCACTATGGGCAATCTTCATGAAGGCCATCTCAGTCTTATCGATCGTGCCCGCCAAGAAGCAGACTTAGTTGTCAGCAGTATCTTTGTAAATCCTATGCAGTTTGGTGAGAACGAGGATCTTGATGCCTACCCTAGAACACTTGAAGATGATAGTAAGCACTTACGTAGTAGATATTGTGATGTCTTGTTCGCACCACCTGTTAGCGAGATCTATCCAAACGGCTTAGCTGAAGAAACCAGAGTGGATGTGCCTGCTCTCGGAGATTATCACTGCGGCGCCAGTCGTTCCGGTCACTTCATTGGTGTCGCCACCGTCGTCACCAAGCTATTTAATATGGTGCAACCAGATATTGCAGTATTTGGTGAAAAAGACTTCCAACAATTAGCGATTATTCGCAAGATGGTTTCCGACCTTTGTATGCCTGTTTCTATCATTGGCGTCCCAACATCTCGGGAAGAGTCAGGTCTAGCCCGCAGCTCTCGCAATGGTTACCTTAGCCAGCAAGAAAAGCAAACTGCCGCTAAGATTTACCAGCTATTGCAACATTGTGCTGCGCAGCTTCAGGCTGGCGAACGGGATATCACTGCATTATGCGAGGACGCCAAATCACACTTGGTTAAAAATGGCTTTAAACCCGATTACTTCAATATAGCCAAGCCCACAACACTTGCTCCTTCACAAGAAACAGATACAGCTTTCGTAATTTTATTAGCCGCGTATTTGGGCTCAACCCGTTTAATTGATAATATAACGGTGAATCTTTAACCATCGATATTGAGTAACACTATGACATTGGATGTATTACCTAGTTACCAAGCATTAAAGGATCATGCCAAATTCATTACTAAGCTTCATGTAAAAGACCTATTTGAAGGTGATCCTAAGCGCTTTGATCGCTACTCCTTTCAGGCACCACATGTCTTTTATGATTATTCAAAAAACCGTGTCACCGAGGAAACGATTTCGCTCTTATCTCAGCTCACTGCTGAAGCAGGGCTTGAAGCAAAGGTTAAGGCCTTGTTTTGTGGCACAGGAGAGAATGGAGACTTACTGAACAACACAGAGGACAGAGGCGTCTTACATACGGCCTTACGACTTCCAAAGTCTAGCCTGACTCAAACTACTAGCTATTCGCCTAGCCAAGATATATTGGATGAAATCCTTGAATGTCGAATTCAAATTCAAGAATTCGTTGATAAAATACACCAACAGGAAGTTCTTGGTTACACCGGAAAACCCATTGATACTCTCGTTAGTATCGGCATTGGGGGCTCTTATCTAGGCCCCAAAACAGTTACCGAAGCACTATCACCCATCGCCAAAGAAGGCCTGAGTTGTCACTATATTGCTAACGTAGACAGTAGCGATAGCCACCAAGTGCTCTCTCAGATCGTACCTGAATCCACCATTTTCCTGATTCAGTCTAAGTCCTTCGGTACACAGGAAACACTTACAAATGCTCAAACTGTAAAGAACTTTCTACTAGAGCACGGAATGCTTCAAGAAGACCTTGGCATGCATCTCTATGCTGTGAGCAGTAATATCGAAGCTGCGATAGCCTTTGGAGTTAAGGAAGAAAATATCTTCCCTATATGGGACTGGGTAGGAGGGCGCTATTCACTCTGGTCTGCAATTGGTCTTCCAATCGCATTTATGATTGGCAATGAGCACTTCGAAGCCTTGCTACAAGGCGCACACGAAATGGATGAGCATTTTATCTCAGCTCCCTTTGAGCAGAATATGCCAAGCCTGATGGCAATGCTAGGCATTTGGTACCACAGTTTCTTTGGCGCCGACTCACATGCCGTAATGCCTTATGATCAGTATCTGAGCTTTCTTCCTGATCACCTCCAGCAATTAGATATGGAGAGTAACGGCAAACACGTATCTACAAAAGGTAAAGCTCTTACTTACCATACAGGCCCTATAATATGGGGGGGTACTGGAACTAACGGCCAACATGCTTTCCACCAGTTATTGCATCAGGGCACTAAACTAATCCCATGTGACTTCATTGCTACGCTTGATACGCATCACCCATCAGGCTCTCATCATAAGATGTTATTGGCTAACTGCCTGAGCCAAACTCAAGCCTTGATGCAGGGGCGTAGTGAAAGGCAGGCTTTTCAAGAATTATTAAATAGGGGTTACGACGAACCCAAAGCCAAACTCATAGCCAAGCATATGGAGCACAAAGGTAATCAACCCAGTAATACCTTTCTTATTGAGAAAACGCTGCCAAAGAGCGTCGGTGCCCTAATTGCCGCCTACGAACATAAAGTTTTCGTTCAGGGTGTAATATGGGAGCTTAATTCTTTTGATCAGTGGGGAGTAGAGTTAGGTAAAAAGCTAGGTAACGAAGTACTCAAACAACTGGAAGACGCTGATTCCAACATTGCTGCAGATTCTTCTACTGCCGGTTTAATCGCTGAATACCACCGATTTCATGAAAACAAATAAGCTTAAGGCTTGAGAATAGCAGCAACTGAACTTGGATCAATTCGCCATACCTTTTGCTTCGCTTCGATTTCTACTTGCTTAAGCTGCCATAAGACTTGGTAGCTTAAGCCAGTTTTGCTATCGATATCATCCGGTGCTAACTCAGCCATCGGCCATAGAACAAAGCCATTGTAGTATAGCTCCGGCCTCGGGAGCTCAACTCCATCATGAAAACCTGTCAGTTGCCCGTAACTGACCACATCAATATCTAGCGTTCTTGGTGCAAAGTGTTTATCTCCGCGCAGGCGGCCGTGGCTATCTTCAATTGTTTTTAATGCCTTTATAACCTTGGGCAAGCTTAGCTCTGTTTCGATTGATACCGCCATGTTATAGAAACACGCACCGTCAAAACCAACCGGCTCACTTTCATAAATTGAAGACAAAGATAAGTCACCAAAGGTCCGTTTCAGGCTGCTCAGGCCCGAGCGAAAGTTCTGATCACGTTCAACATTTGAGCCCAGATTCAAGAATACCTTAGGCATGGCTATGCTGCTCTCGTGTTCGCTTCACTCTAACGCCAACTGATCTTGTGTTTGGAACTGCGCCAGGCTTACTTATTTTTAGTTCTATCGCGCTAATTGCAAAGCTATTAAATAGCGATGCGGCTATTTTGTCTGCTAGATACTCCAATAACTGATGGTGTTTGGCTAAGGTAATGCGCTCAATCTCCTGGCAAACCGCCACATAATCAATAGCATCTTCTATGGCATCTGATTCTGCTGCGGCTGAAAAGTCACACACTAGAGCAAGGTCAAACAACAATGTTTGCTTGATCTGCTTTTCCCATTCGAACACACCTATTGAGGCGTCAATTTCGAGCTTTTCAATTAATACCTCAGAGTAATCTTGAGCCATCAAATTAACCTATTGTCAGGATTAAAATCTAGCCTAGTGCAGGCAGCGTATCTAGTGGCCAACGTGCTTGTACTGCAAACTCATGATTTGAGCCCTGGCCTGCCTGCAAGCGCTGATAGCCGGCATAAGCGATCATTGCACCATTATCCGTACAAAACTCCGGACGAGCATAAGAAACCCTGGCACCCAGTTTTTTTACCATTGGCTCCAGAGTCTGTCGGAGATGCGTATTGGCACTCACACCGCCTGCAATAACGAGCGTTTTCATCCCTGTTTGTTCAAGGGCTCGTTTACATTTAATTCTAAGCGTATCAACAACTGCCTCTTCAAATGCTAGCGCGATCCTTGCCTGATCATCTTTATCCAACTCTTTCTTAGCACGGACATCATTTACCGTGTTCAAGGTAAAAGTTTTCAGGCCACTAAAACTAAAATCCAGTCCTGGCCGATCTGTCATTGGACGGGGAAATCGATAAGGTGTTCCACCAAGCTCTGTTCGGGCATATTCAGCCAGTTTCGCAATTCGGGGACCTCCCGGGTAATCGAGCCCTAACATTTTCGCCGCTTTATCAAAGGCTTCACCTGCCGCATCATCTAATGACTCACCCAGAATTTCATATTCACCAATAGACTGCACTGAAACCAATTGAGTATGGCCACCCGATACAAGTAAACCAATAAAGGGGAATTCCGGTGGACTATCTTCTAGCATCGGCGCCAGTAAGTGTCCTTCCATGTGGTGTACACCGATAATGGGGATATCAAGCGCCATCGCTAAGGCATTCGCAATGGAAGCACCGACCATCAGCGCTCCTACTAATCCCGGCCCTGCAGTATAGGCAATCGCATCAATATCGCCCTTCTCTAGCCCAGCTTCTTTGAGAATAGCGTCTATTAAAGGAATGGTTTTTCTTACATGATCTCTAGAAGCTAATTCCGGGACAACACCACCATAGTCCGCATGCATCTCTACTTGGGAATATAACTGGTGTGCAAGCAAACCTTTCTCACTATGATATAAAGCAACACCGGTCTCATCGCAAGATGACTCAATACCTAAAACAATCATTAAGAATCTCGTGTAGTTGGAAAGTCGTCAATCTTTAGCTAGCAGTAGAAGAAAGCCCTGCTTACGTAACAAGTCTTGCTCTAACTCCAAGATCGACGTATTTAAGGGATTTGCCTCAAACCAGCCTTTCCCCATACTAAGGGATAAGCACTCGTCCTGAGCCCTTAGGGTGAAATCCGTTTCAGCTTGATTACGTTCTGCTGTCAGCGCAACCGCCAGTCTGAATATTGTGCACAGGCGCTTCAGTGTTTGCGTTTCCTGTTTACTCATTCCAATAAAAGGCTCATCACTAAATTTCCGTCTGTGAGTACGTACTATCACAGAAAGGTGCAGCTGAGTTAATCTCGAGAAACCTGGTAGGTCAGAGTGATAAACGAGATAAGCACCATGCCGGTGGTATTGTGCATGAGCAATAGAGTGCCCAACCTCAAAAACCCGGCTTGCCCAACGTAGTAGATTTTCACATTGCGGTAAGGCTATATCCCAATACGAAGCAATTTGCTTGTATGCATGAAGCGCTGTTTTCTCTACTCTTTCAGCGTGTTCAACATCAATAGCATAGCGAGCCTGCATCGATTGAAGTGAACGTTCTCTGACATCCTCATGCTGAATCCGGCCTAGTATGTCATACAGCAAACCTTCCCTAAGCGCGCCCGATGTGAACTCCATTTCTTTGATGCCCAGTACCTTAAAGCATGAGTAGAGTATGGAAAAGCCGGCTGCAAAGATCGATGCACGCTCAGATTTCACACCTAGTTTAACTAAGTCCTCACAATGTCCGAGAGTAATCATCAGGCCTTTTAGTTCTTTCAAAGCTTTTAATGTAATCGTTTCTTCAGCTAAACCAAGATGACGCAAAGCATTTAGAATAGCCTTAATTGAACCCGAAGCACCCACTGTATGCTGCCATCCAAGCGACTTATATTGTTCCTTTATGCTGAATAATTCTCTGGATGCGTGCTTGATTGCTTTATTAAATCCTTGCTCAGTTAGCTCACCACCAGGAAAATATTTTTCTCTGAAAGAAACGCAGCCCATATGCATACTTTCTAAGGCTTTTGCCTCAAAGCGTTCACCAATTATCAATTCGGTGCTACCACCACCGATATCGATAACCAGGCGATTGCCTTTATCATCAGCCAGGGTATGAGCAACACCAAGATAAATTAGACGCGCTTCTTCTCTGCCAGAAATTATTTCTATTGGGTGACCTGTTACACGCTCGGCATCACGCAGAAAGTCAGTTTTCTTTTTGGCTGCTCTTAAAGCATTTGTACCCACGATCTGCACAGATGCAGAGTCAAAGCTCTTGATCCGCTGGGAGAAGCGCTTCAAGCACTCAATTGCCCTGATATGGGCTTCTGGAGTTATTTCTCCATTTTCGTCGAGACCTGCCGCTAGCTGGACCTTTTCACCAAACTTATCAACGACTCTAATCTCGCCATGAGAAATTTTTGCGACAACCATGTGAAAACTGTTTGAGCCCAAATCTATCGCTGCAATGTGGTCTGAGCAGCTATTTGGCTCTGCTTTCGTATCATTGTGAGTTAACACGTCCTTGAAATCCTCTGATAAGGCTATATATTACTCGTTACGATTTTTCATTTCTTAAGAGATAGCTGTATTGTAACGCATCAAATGCTTTCAGGCTTCTCTAAATCTTTTATTGGAATCAAAACATGAGTGATAACATCATCAATGTAAGTGACGCAACTTTCGAAACGGAAGTTTTAAATTCTGACATCCCTGTACTTGTCGATTACTGGGCGGAGTGGTGCGGCCCTTGTAAAATGATCGCCCCTGTCCTTGAGGAAATTGCTGACGACTATGCTGGCAAGATCAAAATATGTAAGTTAAATATTGATGAGAATGAGCAAACCCCACCTAAATTCAATATTC
>NZ_LWGJ01001138.1:0-1449 GCF_001635845.1 Oleiphilus sp. HI0132
CTTATTGCAATTTTTTACACTCTAGAAAAGCAATACCTCACACTTCTCAAAAATATATAAGGGTTTTATGTATTCGATAGCGCAGTCTCTATAGAATAAAGAGTTGTTTTCTAACACTACGTGCGTCTGTATGATGCAAACGAGAACCGACTGTCTTCAGAATGATAGAGCCCAGTGCTTATCTATAGTTACAAGGAAGAAACTCATGAGCGCACTTATCCACTTGGCAGAAGTCTTTGTTTTTTTGCTTTTCATCATCACCTTCGTAAGAATTCGCTCACTCTATCGTGATTACCCTCCTCTCAACCATACTAAAAAAATGACACAAACTGACGAGCGTAAACCTTTAGTAGGAAATGCTTCAGCCAGTGTGAAATATGAGGACAAAATGGCTATCCTCAAAGAAGCACAAGTTTTTGCAGGTATGCAGCTTCTACCCCTAAAAAAGCGCTATGGAGATATACATGGCGAAAAGTATGCTTGGTTGAGAAAAGCCTGCGCTTTCTACCTTATAGGGGCAACCCGCGCTATAACGAACACAGGCCAATGTGGCCCAGGCACATACGAAGAAATTACTGGACTGGTAATCAAGTCTTGCTTGAAGACCCCTAACAACGACGTACTCGCTTATCTAAAGAGCGCTTCAAATGACGAGTGGGATAAAGAGCAAAAGGTCTTAGCATTAACTGGAGAGCAAGCAGCAGCTAACTGGGTATCAGGCAAGGCTATCCCTCACCACACTACCCTGGACGAACACTTAAGTCGAAACGGAATTATTGCTTAAATTCCAGTGACTGATAGTGAGATAATTTTCTCGTGCCCCTCACCTACCTGAATCTCTTTGCTGCGGAGGCAAACTTTCTCAACTCGCTCGACGCTCATCTCGACTTGCTTAGCAATACTGTCACTCTGCATGTCTACCGAGGCATCTTTTAGACAGCGAGTAATAACACCTTCGTCCATTTTGAATTTCATCCATAAATACAGCCAGACATGCGCCCAGAGAGAGATAATTATCACCAGTGCCAAAACAATATTCTGTGTCATTTATTGATGCTCTCCAATCGCTTCACTTAAGGACTTCAAATGCGCATGCCGCTGTGACTTATCAAGTTCAGACAAGCGCTCAACCTCCTGATAAAAAGCATCCCAATCCTCACCAAGCCTGTGGTATAAAGCGATAAAACCTGGCACCAAGTCCTGATAGTTCGATAAGGTTGAAAAACCGGCATTGTTAAGTTCATTCACCCAGCGGTCATAGCGACTATCCCAAGCATGCTTCTGCTTTAGAGATTGAAAGGAGAGTTTCATTTCCTTCAGCAGCTTATCTTTCTCTTTACGTTTTTTTTCTACGCTCCATGAGTCGTCCTGGTAGACATCATGAAGTTTATCTTTGTAGCTCAAAACAAAGCTCATTAACTTCTTTTGCTCTGCTTTTGCTTGCTGATA
>NZ_LWGJ01001139.1:0-5138 GCF_001635845.1 Oleiphilus sp. HI0132
AGCTCACCAAGCTGCAGGTATTGAAATCGTTCAAACTCTATTGGCTCAATAAAACAAATTTGAGCCTCCCTACCAGACACACCCAAAACGATAACTAATAAAGCAGTACTAACTCTAAGAGGGCCTCGGCCCTCTTTTTTTATTCCAGTCGATAACACCTGTACAACTTAGAACTTCAATTGCTTTTAGTTAAAGCAAATGGAATCATGCCTGTTTTCAAAACACGGTTGCGCCCATGCCTTCGACAATTCTATACACCTTCAGACGCTGCCCTTATGCCATGAGAGCACGGTTGGCCCTGACTCTTAGCCAGGAAAAGATTCAGATAAGGGAAATTGTCTTACGAAATAAGCCAGCGACAATGCTGCATTATTCTCCGAAAGGTACCGTTCCGGTGCTCATCCTTCATCATTCAGAATCCGAGGCCCCGCAAGTGATTGATGAAAGCCTGGATATCATGAAGTGGGCTTTCAAACGATACGATCCAGACAACTTTTTAGATGCTTCCAAACTTAACGAGATGCTCGACCTTATTTCAATCAATGACGGTGAATTCAAAGATAAGCTTGATCGATACAAATATGCAGACCGCCACCCAGAACAAAGTGAGCAGGAATATCGCAAGCAAGGCGAAGGTTTTTTAGAGCTTTTGGACAAGCGCTTACAAAACCAAACTTTTCTTTTTGGCGAGCAGGCCTGCCTGGCAGATCTCGCCATCTTTCCCTTTATACGACAATTTGCACATGTAGACCTAGAATGGTTTGATGCGAGCCCTTACGACTATCTCAAGCGCTGGTTGTCAGACTACAAAGAGTCTGACATATTTTTGAGTATTATGAAGAAGTATCCGGCTTGGAAGGAAGGTGACGAAATCACTTGGCTACCTTTGCCAAGTGACAGTTAAGGTTACTTTAAACTTAAATGAGAAGTATCCGGAATCACCGGTGGAAGCTCTTCTTTCTTTTCAGCAATATCACTGCCAACAGGCGCAATCGTCACATTATCCAGCTCATGGAATTCTGCCATGACCTCTTCATGTACTTCTGATAAGCGCTCGCCCACCTCGCCAACTTGAAAGTGCGTATCTGATAGTATCTCGTCTACTTTTTCCCCTGCCAAATTAAGGCCGGTTTTGCTGGCAACATTCTGCAAATCGGTCTTTGAAGCACTGGCCGTTAAGGGAGCCTTAGCCGTTGGCGTTGGCGTTGGCGTTGGCGTTGGCGTTGGCGTTGGCGTTGGCGTTGGCGTTGGCGCAGCCTGAGGAGCTGGCGCACTAAAGTCTACTTTGACACCCGGACTGCCCATCGCCTCAACTTGGCAATCAGCGCCACGCTTACTCATCGCAATGATATATTTCTTTGCCGTTTCCTGGTCGAGCTTATTACGTATCACCACCCGCTTGCCAGTAAACATGCGCTCTACTTGGTCTACGCTTGTTTTAAATAGCTGCGCAACGTGTTGCTTGGTCTCTTGCTCCGAAAAGCCTTCAACCAGTTTGCCGTAAAATACAATTTCGTACTGCTGCTCACTCATACCGTTTTGCTCTTTGCTAATTTCTTTCCCTAACAATAAGTCTAGGTCAAGACCCGAAATTTACCTAGTCAGAAGATGCTTCACTCCGCACTTCTGCCCTGTTTCGGCCATTTTCTTTTGCTTGATACAGTGCAGAGTCTGCTCGTTCAAATAACTGCCCCTGATCCAGGCCTTCTTCAAAGACACTTAAGCCAAAAGACATGGTAATTTGAATCTTTTCATCGCGAAAATGAAAAGGTAAGCGACCGATCATTTCCCTTACTTTTTCAATTACCTGCTTTGCAGTTTGCAAATCTGTTTCTGGCAAAATAATCACAAACTCTTCGCCACCATAGCGCGCAACAAAGTCGGTCTTGCGTATTCTATTTTGAATTTCCTTGGCAATAATCTGTAGAACTTTATCGCCCGATAGGTGACCATAGTTGTCATTAATACTTTTGAAGAAATCGATATCCGCCACCACCAGTGTAGCCGGCTTTTTATAACGTTTGTAACGTTCAAGCTCCAGCTCAAAACGTTCGTCATAAGCCTCTCGATTAGGCAACGACGTTAAAGAATCTTTTAATGCTTTATCTCGCTCTTCCTTCAAGCGTTTACGAATATAACGAGTCTCTTCTTCCATCGCTTTGATGCGCTCTTTTAGGACCTCGACCTCTTCTTCTTTTGCTTGCTGGTGTTCAACTGCATCACCAGCATGCTGATCTACAGCACTGGATATGCTGTCCAAGTGCTCCGAAATAGATCGTTTCAAATCATCTATATCGACAGCTTTTCCCACACGCTGAGTCATTTCATCGACTTGATCACGCATATGTTGATCAAATTTTTCGTTTTTATCTTGCCAGGTGTCATCAATACTCTGACTCTCTACCAAAAAGTCCTGAACTTTACTCAAGCGCTCATCGAGCACCTTCAGAAAGTTACTAAACTCGCGCTGCCCTTTACCCACAACCGAAAGGATCAAGTTAGACAAATCATCCAAAGTAGGGCCAAGTTCATACCAAACCAGCTCTTTTTCAATTTGACCACGCAGTTTCGCTACTTCTCTGGTCGCACTGCTTGGAAACGCTAATTGGTCCAGTAGATTACTCAAAGTGTTGCGAATATGCCGCGCAACAGAAGAAAAGCCAGGAGCAAGCTCTTCTGCTGCATTGCTGGCATCGTCCGTTTCTAGCTCCAAGTCCTCTTCGCTGAGGGAGCTATCTTCGCCCGAAGCCGTATCAGCGCTTGCATTTTCATCACTTCCGCCACCCAAGAGACGACTTAAGAAACCGGCCTCTTTTTTGTCTGGGTCAACAATTACCGACAAGACTTCAGACTGGAGTTTTGCATACTCAGACAGGATAGCTGGGTATTCTTGAATATTTGACGAACGCTTGGCGATAGACTTTAAGAGCTTCTTTAGCCCACTTTTCTGCTTTCGAGGAAGCTTGAGAGTCAATAGCTGATCGATAATACTCTCTAAAGCACTCGCTACTTTTCTCAGGTTTTGCTGTTTGCTCTCGTCCGCCGCAAGAATCAATTTATCAATACGCTTAAGGCGCTTTTCGAGATCATTCTTTTCAGGTGTTGCACTGCGCACCGCACTGCGCAAGCTAGCCAACTCGCCATCTAATTCATCAGAAGTGTGCTCTGCCGCCAAGCTAACACGCACCAGAATTCGCTGCATCAGTGAGGCGTAATCTTGAATGAGCTTTTTCTGGCCGTCAAAAGACTCACCTTGCTCAAAATACTTATCTTTCCAGCGTTCTAGCTCTTTTTTTAAATCCGACTGGTTACTCATGAGTTCTCCAGCTTTTTGAACCGATTCAAATGTTATTATTTACTTAGTAAAACAAACAAAAATGATAATGCTTATTTTGTATTTCGTTTTCTGGCTCTAGGGTGAGATGCATCATACACCTCAGCTAAATGTTTAAAGTCTAGATGAGTATAGACCTGTGTGGTGGAAATATCGGCATGGCCTAATAATTCTTGTACGGCGCGAAGGTTTTGACTCGACTCCAACATGTGGCTTGCAAAAGAATGTCGCAGCATATGCGGGCTGACATCATTAATAATACCTTTCTCGATTGCCATTTTTTTCAAGCGAACCTGAACATTACGTACACTTATCCGCTTTCCTTGCTGGCTAATGAAAAGTGCGACCGCCTCTTCTCCCAAGCAATCGCCACGAAAGGCTAACCACTCTTTTAGCGCTTCAATGGCCTTGCTTCCTAATGGCAAGTGCCTTTCTTTGCCACCTTTACCCAGCACATCAACAAAACCTTCATCAAGATTTATGGAATTTACATTCAAATTTACTAATTCAGAAAGGCGTAGACCTGAAGAATAGAAAACCTCGAACATGGCGTGATCACGAATCACATGCCAATCGCCACTATCGTTATCTAATAGATGGTTAATTTGATCAACATTCAAGACTTTAGGCAGTTTTTTGCTCCCTTTTGGAACCGGAACATCCAGACACGGATTGTGTTCTAGCAAAGCATGTTTAATCTGGTAATTGTAAAAACTACGTAGTGACGACAGTGCTCTTTGAATACTCTTGCTAGAAAGCTGCTTACGGTGCAGGTAAGAAACGTATAAGCGGACATGAGCGTGACTGAGCTCACTCCAAGCGTGAATACCCTGTTCAGAGCACCAAGTATGAATACGCTCCAAGTCACGCCTGTAATTGGTGTAAGTGTGATGGGAGAGCCTCCTAACGACCAGTAAATTATCGAGAAACTCTTCTAGTAACTTTTCCATCACTGCCTCGAATTCTCTACCGGATCATTAAACCATTTATGGCGACTCGCTTCGAAAATATCTATTCCAAGAGCGAAGGAACTGAGTCCTCTACCTGCTGTCGCTTAGCAGCCAACAACAGATTCGGCAGAATACGGCTGATAAAATCGCTGATATAAGAAAGGAATAAAGAGCCCATTGAGCTATCAAAGTGCTTAGCATCGCGACTGCCCAAACAGAACAAGCCCAAAAGCTCACCATTTCGTAAAGGAATCACTGCCGCTGAACCGACTTCTTCGGGGTTCGGGAACAAGCATGCACGCTCTTCGTCTCGGAACTGCCCGCAAACTGCTCGTGTATGATCGAGAATACCGCCTAGCTGCCCCCGAGCCTCATCGATCGAAATGACTTTCACTTCGCTAACAGGGTAGTCACTTGGCTTACCAAACAATAAAATGCTGCTGAAGTCGATATTCGCATCATTTTTGAATGCCTCATTTACGACCATTTCAATCTCATCAAGGCTCTTCACCTCTAACAAGTTTAATAACAGGCGTTTGGTCTTCTCAAAATGAGCATCATTCTCATGCGCAATGGAGATCAGTTCATTAAGCTTGTTTTTCAGCTCATCACGGTGCTCTCTAAATACTTGCACCTGACGCTCCCCTAAAGATATCGCAGCGCCGCTCGCATGAGGTATTTTTAGCTCATTCAACAAGTAATCATGTTGAACAAAGAATTCAGGGTGAGTCTTCAAATACTCAATAACGTCAGTTTCTTGAATACTCGCAGCTTGCGGGCTTACTTCAGCGTTTACTTCTTTATTGCTCATACTATCTTCACTAATACGGTTCACTATGTCTGGGGGAGTCCAT
>NZ_LWGJ01001140.1:0-1146 GCF_001635845.1 Oleiphilus sp. HI0132
CTTTTCGTACTTATCCATTAATTCTGCTTCACTTTCCTTGTGATCAGGGTCTTTGGGAATGCAGTCTACAGGGCATACTTCGACACATTGTGGTTCGTCGTAATGGCCGACACACTCGGTGCACTTGCTCGGGTCAATAATATATATATCTTCACCGGGTGCGATGGCTTCATTGGGACACTCAGGCTCGCACACGTCGCAATTTATACAGTCATCTGTGATCATTAATGCCATGAAAAATACCTCTGCTATGATCTGATAAAAGTGGGGTTAAAGGTCAAAATACTATCCTGCTATCGCTCTTCTAAGGCCTTAATGACGGCTGGCGCTACAAACTCTGAAACATCACCGCCCAAAGAGGCAATTTCNCTAATTAAAGTGGAAGAGATATAAGAGAGGTGGTTGTCAGGAGTAAGAAACAAGCTTTCTGCTTCAGGAATCAAGCGCCGATTCNTATCCGCTAGTTGAAATTCGAATTCAAAGTCTGAAACAGCACGTAAACCGCGTAGAATAACGTTGACCTTGTGCTCTTTTACAAACTCGGCCAATAAGCAGTCAAAGCCAATGACTTCTACATTATCGAGATGAGCCAAAACGTCCTTTGCCAGTTCAACCCGTTTTTCAAGTGGAAACATAGGGTTCTTTTTTGGGCTGGCTGCGACAGCAATAATAATGCGATCAAAAAGCTTTGCAGCACGCTCTACAAGATTGGTATGGCCGTTAGTAATTGGGTCAAAAGTGCCAGGATAAACGACAGTATTCATAGGGGGTCTTACTCCTGAAGCTGCGGAATACGATTGCAGTGCCTAAGTCAATTTTACAGTATTGGAAGTATAGACAACCAAGAACTAAAGAAGGGGCGGAATAGTAACCAAATTTCGGGTGGGTTGCTAGTCAGCTTGTTGTAAACAAGAAGTCTGCGCTGGCAAGATAGACAGCGCATTTGAAGGGTTATCTCTATAAGGAGCTAGCTTATCGTAAGAAAATAGAGAATAAGGCCTTATGAATCAAGGTACCAAAAGGAGGGTAGGCAAACTTGGTACTGTTGAAATGATTCTTGCAGAATACTGATTTTGCATGAGAGAAGGTCAGGAAGCCTTGCTCGCCGTGGTAGGAGCCCATACCTGATTCACCAACGCCGCCAAA
>NZ_LWGJ01001141.1:0-2293 GCF_001635845.1 Oleiphilus sp. HI0132
GAGTTCCTTGGTAACTAAATCGTATAGCTCTTGTGATCCAAACTTGGGGAGCGCTTGTTCATTAACAAAAAAGGTTGGTGTCTTGCTAACTTGCAAAGCTCGAATATCGTCCTTCTCCCGTTGAAGGCGAGCGCTTATCTCATCTGAAGTCATATCGGCTTTCGCCTGTGTAATATCTAAACCCGCTGCTTCGGCAATAGGCCAAGCTTTATCCGCAACAACTTTATGGTTAACCGTCCATTCGGCTTGGGCTATGAGTAGTGCTTCAAGTACCTCTTTGAACTTGTTTTGGAGTCGCGCAGCTTCAAGCATTCTAACGATAGCTTCAGAGCCTTGGTGAAAGGTTGCATACCGAAGTACGATGCGTACATCCTTTTCATGTCTTGCTTGAATCTCTTTTACGAGAGGGTAAAAAGCTCTGCAAGCACCACATGCTGGGTCGAAAAACTCAACGATGGTGACTTTAGCCTCAGCAGGACCAAAGCTCGGAGAGTAAGGGCGTTCATATATGCTTCCTTGTTGTAGGAGCTCGTCGCTTTGCGGGCTTTCTTTGGAGTTCTGATCTTGTTGATAGGTATACCAAGTCAAAGGCAGAGATAACAAGAGACAAATAAGCGTAACACGGGTATTCATTTTCATAACAATTGTGGCCGTTCAAATAAGAAAGCGGTCTAGTTTACAGTCATGAACCGTAGGCTCAAGCTTAAGTGTTTACTGTGTTCGTTTTATGTTTGGGAAGAGCAAGTGAAATGGTCGCCGAAAGGGCGATAAATGTACTCGATACCCATAAACATGCTTCAAGGCCATAAGACTGGAAAATCCAACCTGATAGTACGGTGCCAACTAGCCTGCCCATGGCATTGGCCATATAGTAGAAACCCACATCTAAGGATACGCCATCGTCACTGGCGTAACTCACAATCAGGTAGCTGTGCAAAGAAGAATTTATAGCAAACAGGGCGCCGAAGGCGAGTAAACCTATTACGATCACCAGCTGTGCTGAAAGCGAGCTCGATAAGGCTAGTGCGATGCCCGCGGGTATCAGCATTAGAGGCAGCGCCCAGCCGAGCGCGCTATGGCCATCGGGGGCGCGCTTGGTCGAGCTTTGCGTAATCTTGGGGGCAAAGGACTGCACTAAACCATAGGCGATTACCCAGCTTGCAAGAAAGCCTCCTACAGACCAATGGTTCCAGCCGAACTCGCTCGCTAGATAAACGGGCAAGGCAACCACGAACCAAACATCTCTGGCACCAAACAGAAATAAGCGAGCTGCTGAGAGGGCGTTGATTGCCCGACTTTTAGAAAATATTTCAGTGAACTTCGGTTTGTTCTTTGCCTTGCCTAAGTCTTGTTTTAAGGCAAACATGCTACCCAGCCAAACCACAAACAAGCTTAGCGCCATAGCAAGAACGGCACCTTGAAAACCGAGAGTGGCCAGTAAAGCGCCGCCTAAAAAGAAGCCGACACCTTTCAAGGCATTCTTAGATCCGGTTAGAATTGCCACCCACTTATACAGTGTAGTTTGCGCATCTTTTGGAACCAGCAGCTTGATCGAGCTTTTCGCACTCATCTTGTTCAGGTCTTTAGCAATGCCTGAGAGAGCCTGAGCAGCCATGACCCAAGGCACTGTGAGCAAAGTGGCAGGAACGAGCAGCATTGCCAATGCGAGCACCTGCAGAGCCAGACCAATATTCATGGTTTTGTTGAGCCCCAAATGTGCGCCCAACCAGCCACCAAAAAGGTTGGTGATGACACCAAAGATCTCGTAAAACAAGAACAGCATGGCAATTTCGAGCGGGCTGTAACCCAAGCCATGAAAGTGCAATACGACTAACATCCTCAAAGCGCCATCGGTGAGCGTGAAAGCCCAATAGTTACCTGTTACGACCAGGTATTGCTTAATTTCTGGTGAGAGTTTATTGATATTCATGGTTTTCAAATATGGCCTTAGTGATTAATTTTCTGGTCGATGAGGCCGACTTTACGAACCAGCTCAGCTGTTCGATTGGCATAGCCCCATTCATTGTCATACCACACATAAAGCTTAAGTTGAGTGCCGTTAACCAGCATAGTTGAAGGCGCATCAATGATGGCTGAACGAGGATCGGTTTTGTAATCGATAGAAACCAGTGGCCGCTCTTCGTAACCGAGTATGCCTTGTAGTGCTTCTTCAGAAGCACTTTTTAATAGAGCGTTCACTTCTTCTACCGAGCTTTCTTTTTCTAGTTCGAATACACAGTCAGTGATCGATGCATTGGCTAATGGAACACGTACCGCATGACCGTTTAACTTA
>NZ_LWGJ01001142.1:0-17250 GCF_001635845.1 Oleiphilus sp. HI0132
TTCAATGGTTGCATCGACTTGTTGAGGTCTGACCGAAAGCTCGCTGGCAATTTGGGCTGCAATTTTTTTGGTGGTCGTGGAAGCGGAGGAAGCCTGGGTAGATAAGGTGTTCATGCGAAAGTAAAAGATCCTTGCGAGCGGTAAAGAGGTATCAGTCTTAAAAACAACAAATAGCAATGCACTAAATGGTGACGAGCATGGCGATTTAAACCCCTGCAGTAAATAAAAAATGAAACAAAACAACGAAAATATCTGTTCCAATTTCACAACTAAAGGCAGTGTTGCGGCGCTACGACTGTGTTCATTATTTATATCTATTTAGAATAAGTGCTACAAAGCGACAAAATGTATCTGGAAAGCAATGAGTTGACGTGAAAGAATGATGGAATAGAAAAATAAATGGGCTCAGAGTCACGGGCCCTGAGCCCATTTATTTTTATCGAGATAGACAGAAAGAAGAGAAAGTAGTGGCGAATAAGTTAAACCCTAAACAGCAAGAAGCCGTAGATTATGTTGGTGGTCCTTTACTCGTACTAGCGGGCGCTGGCAGCGGCAAGACCAGTGTAATCACGCGAAAAATTGCCTACCTGATTAAAAGCTGTGGTATTCCGGGGCGCCATATTGCTGCGGTGACCTTTACCAATAAAGCTTCTCGCGAGATGAAAGAGCGTGTCGGGCAGTTGGTTTCGGGGCCTGATGCGCGTGGTTTAACCGTATCGACTTTCCATAACCTGGGTTTGAATATCATTCGCACCGAGCATAAGGCGCTTGGCTATAAACCGGGGTTTTCTATTTTCGACAGTGAAGATGCTAAAGCGTTGATTCGCGACCTGATGATGAAAGATGGTGAAGAGAATAGCGACCGAATCAATGAATTTCAGATGGCGATTTCAAACTGGAAAAATGCCATGCTAACTCCGGCTCAGGCCGCACAGCAAGCTCAAACGCCTGACGATGTCACCCTGGCACATGTGTATGAAACCTATACTCGCTACCTCAAAGCCTATAATGCGCTCGACTTCGATGATCTGATTCTTTTACCCGTACAACTTTTCGCTGAACATCCGGATATATTAAGCAAGTGGCGGCAGAAGATTCGCTACCTCTTGGTTGATGAGTACCAAGATACTAATATGGCTCAGTACGAGCTGGTGAAGCAAATCGTGGGTGACCGTCATGCTTTGACAGTCGTAGGCGACGATGACCAGTCTATCTATGCCTGGCGTGGAGCAAGGCCAGAAAACCTGGCGCGTCTGGAAAAAGACTTCCCAAGCCTGAAGCTGATTAAGCTGGAGCAGAATTATCGCTCTACCAGTTTGATCTTGCGTGCGGCGAATACCTTGATCGCCAACAACCCTCATATGTTTGATAAAGCACTATGGAGCCAGCTGGGTGACGGAGAGCGAATTCGTGTAATTCGTTGTCGCCATGAAGATGCAGAGGCAGAACAAATTGCCGCAGAGATTCTTGATCTTAAGTTGAAAAAGGATATCCCCTTTAAAGACTTCGCTGTGCTTTATCGTGGTAACCACCAGGCGCGTCTGCTGGAAATCAAGATGCAGGCTTTTCAGGTGCCTTATCGCTTGTCTGGTGGTACCTCCTTCTTTGCCAAGAATGAAATCAAAGATGCCATGGCCTACTTGCGTCTCATTGCTAACCCTGATGATGACGCAGCATTTCTTCGGGTAGTCAACGTACCACGCAGAGAGATCGGCCCCTCAACCTTGGAGAAACTCGGAAATTATTCGACTGAGCGACATATTAGTTTGAATCAGGCTGTCGGTGAAATTGGTTTGGAACAAGTGTTGAGTGGTAAGGCGCTGGATCGGGTCAGGCGCTTTAGCGATTGGTTACGAAAAACAACGGAACGTTGTTATCAGGAAGATCCGATACCTGTGATCAAGCAGTTGTTTACCGATATTGAGTATGATCAATGGCTGTACCAAAACTCTAATACGCCAAAAGCGGCTGAGAAACGTATGGAGAATATCTGGTACTTGGTTGATTCGTTAAAAAATATGATCGACGCCGATAAAGGCACAGCGGATGAAATTGGTATAGAAGAAGCGGTTTCCAAATTGATCCTTCGAGATATGCTGGAGCAACAAGAAGAAGAGGATGATAGCGATAAGGTGCACATGCTTACGCTTCATGCCTCGAAAGGTCTTGAATTTCCACATGTTTTTATCATGGGGCTTGAAGAAGAATTATTGCCGCATAGAAACAGCATTGAAGAAGATAACATCGAAGAAGAGCGCCGCCTGATGTATGTGGGCATCACAAGAGCCCAGCGGACTTTAGCATTGACTTATGCTGCAGCACGAAAACAATATGGCGAGAAAATAGAAACCATTCCTAGTCGCTTTTTAGATGAAATTCCCGAAGATGACTTGCATTGGGAAGGTGGCGAGCAAAAAGATAAAGAGCTTGTGCAGAAAAAGGGCAATCAAACTCTTTCGGCGCTTTTAGATGGCCTCAAGTAAATATTACTGATTACTTTTGGCCGACGCTAGGGTTGGCGAGCTGTGGTCGCCATTCCCACCATTCATGTTCGCCTTCCGGCGTACTTTCTTTGGTTTTATAGACATCCCAGGTGACGAGATAGTCAGGGTTTTGTACCTGCTTACCACTAATCGGGTCGTGATAGTCACCGGGTGGTGCAATAAACCAGGGGCGAAGTGAAGAAGGGATGGTGAATTCACTTTCTTGTTTCAAGTCCTGGACGGTGATGCCATCTTCTTCTGTGACTTTGCAAACAGTACCAGCGAGCTGCTTTTGATCCAGCACTTCTCCAGACCGGTCAAAATAGGTGATGCCTACCAGAATGGTTTTTCCAGAAATGTTTTGTAGGGTAATTGCCTGATCTGTCACTGAGAATCCTTATTGAAGAAAAATATGAAGCTATCATAGCCCTTAAGCCTCTGCCGAAACAATTGTCTCTTTCAATTCAGCATCCTCTGTTTCGAAAAGAGCACAAAGTTCTAGCTGTGCTTTAATGGTATTTTGTTCGCTTTGGTCTAAACGCTTCCATTTTTCACAAAGCTCCTGCCAGGTTCTGAGTTGAAAGGTTTTTACCACTGACTTAAAAGGGTAGCCACGTAACTTTCCTGTATAAAGTGTTTTTCCCTGATTGAAGGCTAGTTCGTTGAACTCTGTTGCTCCCTGAGCTTTTGCCAGGTGATATGCCTGCTTATTTTGAACCATGAGCGATGCATAGGTGCTCATGATGGTGTTGAGCAAGGGCTTAAGTGCCCCTGAAAAATAAAGCTCCCCTTCTTTCTGTTGTAAGCGATGTTTGCCGCTATAGATCATCTCAAGCCAGGCGTGTGTCTGCGGAGCGAGTTCTTGCATTAGCTTATTTGTTTCTGGGTCGACCAGGTTCATAGCGAGTTGGCCGTAGGCACTGGCATCGGCAATGGTAAACTGATCACCGAGTAAGAATTTTTGCAGGGTTAATACTTCCTCCATGCCTTTTAGATATTGCTTCCAGCTTTCGAACAATAAGGTATGTGTTTCAGGAAAACCTTCTTTATACGGGGGGGATAGAGCTTTTGAAACACCGCTTCGATAGCTCTTTGGCGCGACACTAAATAAGTAAGGACAGCGTGCCACCTGTCGCTTAGGAAAGCGCCTGGAAAGTAGTAAGGGGCCGCCTGGCGGCAAAGCGTGACGAAATTCTTTTGCGAGTAATTTACCCATTATGTTCGACTTGGCGGAGCCTACCCAGCGCATATGATGGACCATGTATAGGCCGAACTCGTCAAAGGCTTCGTCGATTAAGCTGGCGATAAAATTCAAACAAGGGTCTTCCGGGAATAAGCGATGTCTATGGCTATTTCCCTGAGTGGGGGGCTTCTGGTCAAGATAGTGTGCGATGGCTGTGCTGTCGTATTGAAAATCTTTGCCGTTTTCAGTAAAGAAAGGAACGGCAGGGTACTCATCTAAGTCGGCATCCATTTCAGGATAGCGGCTTATCTGCTTATGCTGTTTTTGATACTCAAGGCGTAATAAGGTCTGAGTATTTTCAAGATAGCTTCCATGCGCGGGTAAGCGGCGATAAGGGATGCCACAGTACTCCAGGTAAGCTTGCATCTTTAATACGAAGGGCGAAAGCTCGACGCCCCAAATAATTGCAGAACTGATTTGTATTTTATTCTTATTTTTCATTTAGGGCTCAACCTATAAAACAGCATTACATCAAATGAGCCTGAAAGAAACGCGATAGGTCTTGTATCTCGCTTAGACAAACTTCGTGTTCCATCGGGTAGTTTAGATATTGCACTGTGTGGCCTCGCGCTTCAAGAATCGCCGCCGCTTTTTTACCTTGCCTTTCCACGACCATTGGGTCATGAGTGCCGTGGCAGATTAATACTGGCAGCTGGCTATTCGCGGGCGCGGTATCAAAGCTATCTTCTTGTGGAAAATAGGTCGACAAGCCTGCCAGTGCTGCAAGGGGGCTGGGGTAAGTTAAGGCTGCATGGTAGGCCACGGCTCCACCCTGCGAAAAGCCCATTACAATGATTCGTTCGCTCTTGATGCCTCGCTCGATTTCCCTATCGATCAGCGTTTGGATATTCTTCACCGAACTTTGCAATTGTTCGTGGTTTATCACGCGCTCTTCAGTCAGTTCAAGAATGTCATACCAGGCGGGCATGATATAGCCAGCATTAACCGTGATGGGGATTTCCGAGGCATTTGGAAATATAAAGCGTATACCTAAGCCTTCCGGTAGCGCTAATTCCTCGACGATAGGTACAAAGTCGTTTCCATTTGCCCCGAGGCCGTGCAGCCAAATAATACTTGCTGATACCGTGTCAGCAGTTTGTCGCTCAATACAGTCTAATAGGGGCATGTGATGAAATCCTTAATTATCCAATAGGTGAAAAAGATAGTTTTAATAGGTAGTATGGGTAACTCGTGTGACGCAGTGGACAAAATTAATGATAAACCTGCGTATTTGACATTGTTTAACCTTATACCTTGCTTGTAAAGCTGGCAAAGCGAGAATTATGTCTACACTGAATTAAAGCCTTTCCTGATCTTGAGTAAATTATTGGTGCTTATGGTGGCATAAGTGGCAAATGTTGTAGTTATGACGAAAAGTGCAAGGCGCTCTGTTGCTTGTTTTAGGAAGAAAAAATGAAACCCGAACTCAATACATTTCAAATGCTGAATGCAGCAAAAACAAATCTTTCAAACTTGAATCGCAGCCTATCTTTGGTGGGAGCTGGTTTAGTCATCAGTTTAGCTGCTGGCTGTGCTTCAGTTGATAAGAAGGACA
This sequence comes from Oleiphilus sp. HI0132, assembly GCF_001635845.1. Classification (NCBI taxonomy): domain Bacteria; kingdom Pseudomonadati; phylum Pseudomonadota; class Gammaproteobacteria; order Oceanospirillales; family Oleiphilaceae; genus Oleiphilus; species Oleiphilus sp. HI0132. The sequence goes on from NZ_LWGJ01001142.1 coordinate 5,282, forward strand.
ATAGTGCGATGTCTGATAGCTCGGCTGAGCTTAGTGTGGCGGAAGTACAGCCAAGCCAAGAGGAGCTAGCTAGGAACGAGAAAGAAAATGCTGCTAAAGCTGATGAAATGATGAAAAGCCTTAAAGCTCCTGTGGTTGAACCAGGTGCTAAGACTGAACAGCCGGTCAGCAAAGAGGTGAAGCCTACAGTTAAGGAAGTTGTCGCAGAAGTAACGCAGAAGGCCGTTACAGCGGTAGCAGACAAGGGTGTGAAGGTAGCAGTAGAAAAAGAGCCAGCTAAAGCTGAGGTTAAAAAAGTAGCTGCGAAGGTAGAGGAAGCTAAAAAAGATGTTGTTAAAGCGCCTGTTGTGCAAAAGAAAGGCTCTGTTAAGCCCTTAGCAATTAGCGAGAAAGACCTTCCTGCAAACTATGATATTTGGGTGTTAAAGCAGGGTGATACAGCATTAACTCAAGGGCTTGTTATTAGCACGCCAACTTGGGAGATGGGTAAAGAAGGTTATATGTCTCAAATTTGGCTAACCTTTAAAGAAAATGAGATTCACATTAACAGTTCTTCTGATATTGCCAGCGAAGCAAAGAATTTAGGTATTCGTATCGACGGAGGTGACTTGATTCCTTTTACGCGAATAGCTGAGAATAATATTGGAATTGTTGAAGGTGAGTGGCTAGATAAACTGGCAAATGCGAGTAAGCTGGATATTTACCTAGGCTTCTTCCCTGGCAAGAAACCTACAAGTGATACTTTCCATAGTGATACCTCTCTGGAAAATCTGGACCGTGTTGTGGCAACTTACCGTAAGTTGAGTAAGTAATTACCTAGACTATTAGGTGAATAATAGGGCTGCATTAATGCGGCCTTTTTTGTGGCTTGAATAAATAGATTGTGCGCAATATACTTGCATAACTAGAGGATAAGACAATGAAGAAAGTTATTTATCTACTGATATTTTTTATACTGGCTGGAGTCATCACAATGCGAGTAATTGAGAACAATACAGCACCTAAATTAGGTGTTCAAAATGGTGAGCTGAAGCCCTTGGGAAGTCGGCCTAATAGCGTATCAACTCAAACCGATAAGCCTGATAAGCAGGTAAAATCGATTGCCTTCGATATAGAAGCAAAGCAGCAGATGCAGAAGGTTCAAAATGTCATAGACGCTATGCCGGGGGCAAAAATTCTTCAGCAAAGTGATCACTATTTGTATGCCGTTTTTACCAGTCCGCTGATGCGTTTCAAAGACGATGTGGAGGTTTATCTGGATGATGAGCAGAAGCTAATTCACTTTCGTTCAGCGAGTAGGGTGGGGTATTCAGACTTAGGTGTTAACCGGAAGCGATATGAGGACTTTGCTAGGCGACTGTCTGTATTGAGTCAATAAGCGAAATTAAAAAAGGCCTGTCAGCGGAAAGCTGATAGGCCTTATTGAACGGCGTATCTATCGTTTAGTTCTTATCCCAGTCAAACTCATTTGCACCGATCGCGCCGCTATTATCCTCGTCCCAGCTTTTTTGGCCTAGGGAGTTATATTCTAAAAAGCCATCGCCTGATTGAGCGTTAGTAGGCGTTGCACGCAAGGTATAAGTGCTCCCTGTCGCCGCGGTGATGCTTAGGTTGTAGAACACTGCACTGCTGCCTAGAGGTGCCGTTGTTGAAAAAATAGCTGGGGAGCCTGTATCACCACCTTGTGCTGCCCCCAGATAGGAGTTTGTTTGTGTCGAGTGTTTATCCATTGCCGAGGCAAATGCAACGAGCGCAGTTTTCGCATCACTTCTTCTGGCATCGATGACATAGTCTTGATAAGCCGGAATAGCGATAGCACTAATGATTGCGACAATAGCGACGACTACTAGTAGCTCCACTAAAGTGAAGCCACGTTGGCTCTTATATATTGAGCTGTAATTATTCATCATTACTCCTCTTGAACCCAATAGGTTTTAATAATAGGTCGTTCACCTTCGGGTGGTTCACAGTTCTCCAAACCTGTACATATAGTACATTTATTATCTATGCATAGCCTCTTAGGTGGTGCAGGTATTTGCAGAATTTTCACTTCTCTATCGGGAACCGTCAACTCTGTATCCAAGCCAATGCCATCATAGTTTTTGACCGGTGTTGCATCTAATAACGCTACATGAAATAGACGAGAAATACCGGGGTTAAAGGTACAGCCCGATTTATTGGGCTTGGGTTCGTAAGTGGTGTAGTAAACATCGCCGTCAACCGTTAGCGTTGGCGCTAAGACCTTTTCACCAGAGCGTGTTAAGCGTATAAACCAGCCTTCTTTTGGTGGAACAACATTTCCTTCACCGTCATCATAACCAAAGTACTCTTTATAAGCGGCTTCTTGTTCGTCTTTTGTATTTTGTGCGCTAACATCACCTAGGTGGTTTTCAGTTGCATCATAAAGATCTTCTTCAGTGAGCGTGGTATAAGTGATAGCGCCATCTTCATTCGTTGGTGGCTCAAAGACATCAGAGCTCTTGATTAGATATAAACGGTCTACCACATTGGTGTCCAAAGGGTGCGCCTGCCAGCCAGAACCAATCACAATCGCTAGGTTGACTTGACCATCATTTCGAAGAATAGATACATCGGGTGTGTGGTAAAAACGTCTATTGTTTGCAGTATCGGTGCCAGACAAGCGTGCGATAACGCCACCATTTACGGTCAGTGAATTCGTACTGCTGTTTTCGTTGTCGATATCAAAGCGCCAGAGCTGACCGCCCATATCTCCGACATAAATTTGGTCGGCAATTTTATCACCATTCACATCAATTGCTTTTACATTAGAGGGAATACTGTATTGCATGTCGCTGAAGTTAGAGCCTGTCGCACTCCATATCTTATCGCCTGTTTCTGCATCCACGATATATACTGCACGGCCGATAGAGTCAGTAGAGCGTGTAGTGTTTGTATCTTGATTGGTGTCGTAGCCACCGCCAAAAATTAAGACTTCGCGAATATTATTGCCCATCTTAATTTTTGTTTTCACGGGTTTAGACCAAGTCTGGCCTAATTCTTCGTAGCCATTTGTGCCACCCGGGCCGCCTTTGATTTCCCATAGGAATTGTGGAGAGTTACGATCAGAAGCGTCAAGCGCATAATAATTACTGCCGCCTCTACGCATGCCCGTGTACACATAGACAAAGTCATCGGCATCGTAAAGGTCGAGGTCGTTATTGCTGTCGTGTGACCAAACGGATACCGAACCATCTAGCCCATAGATATGAGAAACAGACTGAGAATTTTCCATCAGCTCTGCTTGGTTGCTTAGTAGCTCGTCAGGCATAAAGGCAAAGTATTCTTCCCCTTCACCTTGACCATAAGTGCTGCTCGTGCCCGAGCGACCATTGATAGCATGAAGGAAGCCTTGGTTATCGCCAAAAAATATAGTCGTATCAGGGTCATCATCGCTACCCCCGTAAATGACAACAACGGGAGATGAATGCAAAGGGTCGGCTAAACGGTGGCGAGTATCAGTTTGACTACCATCACCATCCGAGTCAAATACATCTAGGTCGCGAACCCAGTTGAGTAGCTGTTGACGTTCTGCATCAGTGGCTGAGCTGATATTTAGCATGTCTTTGGTTATGGCTGTATTGTCAGAAGATATTTTGTTCTCAGCGCTTGTTAGGTTTTTGGAACCGCCCAAATAAGTGAACATATTGCGGTCGGCTTCGTTATTGGGCAAGTTTTCTGCTGCACCCCCGAGTTGAATATCGTTTGCATCGATCTCTTTTGACCACCAGCTCCATGCACCGGGGTCGGTTTCTGTATTGCTACGACCTTTAAAAAAACCTGTTTCTTCATCAATCGCGGCGCGATCTTTTAGGTCATAGACAATACCGTCAGAACCCAGCCGGTAGCGTTTCAAGTTCCCTGTCCAGCGTGGGCCGCTTTCAGGTTTGAATACCGAGAAATATAACTCATCACGATGGTTAAGGCGGTTAAAGGTGTTCACAGCGACGCCAGGAGAAACAAAGGAGGTGCTAATATCCTTAAGGCTAGAGAAAATCTGCTTAATCGCACTTTCTAACTCGGTGGTATCGTTGGCAGTATAATACTTACCGCCACCACCGGCGTGTGAGTCGGTACCTTCTGCGGTACGACGTAATAGATCATCGTCCAGCTCAAAACCAATCGTATAGGTCGTCACTGTTTGTTCGCCGTCGTACTCGTTGCTAATATCGTTTTCGTTCATATAACGAGATATTTCATCTAGGCAGTTGCCGGAACATGAGCCAACAGTCTTCTGTATTACAGAGCGTGATGCAGTATCATTGGAGTCACTATAACCTGAATTATAAGCGTCATAGGTAGGCTCACCATCGGTAAGTAAGACAACGTTATTGGGTTGGCATTCATCAGAGATTGGACTGTTGTATTTACTAGAGCTGCTTGGGTCTTTCGACGCTGCGACACTGCCCCTGCCCAAGAATACACTGCCACCTGAATAGTAACGAGAGGCTTCAAATAAGGTTTCTGAAAGCGGAGTCCATGTATCAGGAGATAAGCTCTTTAAATCCGCGTTAAAGGCGGTACGATTGTCCTCGATGTAGCCGATCGGAGTTGTTACGCGCCCGCCTTGTTTACCGCCTTGGTCAGTATTGAAACTCATTAAGCCAATATTGATACCGGAGGTACTATTAACGAGGTTGGTAATAACGTTCTTCATGATCGATATTCGAGACTGTGAAACCGGCTCTCGGTAGTACTTGTACCAGTTTTGATAGTTTGCTGAAAAGAAGTCGTATGTTCTGTAACCTCCCCAACTAACTTCTTTTGATTTGTTACTCGTCCACATGGAATTATTGTTGCGAGCATAAGTGTTGCCGGTGGTACCGTTTTTCCCGTGTTCGCCACGGTCGTCTTTACACTCGATAACATTCGAGTTTTGCCAGCCCCCGCTGACCCATTGCGCACCACTAGAGTTGCCAAACAAACTTTTCCAGGAGTTACTGCTCTTCTTGAAGCCTGCTGTTTTAGCCGATGTGTATTGGCCCGATGCTGCCAACTTATCAACCATCGTTTGGCAATGGTTCTGGCTACTTAAAATTCGCCCTTTATATCTATAATAGCTGTTGTAGACATAGATATACGTATCTGAGTACGCGCTCTTGCCATCGTCTATGGCTTTTTGAGTATAGTTAACACTATTATCATAGGGTGTTTCAGTCTTAACTGTACTTGCCATACTGCCTGAGTTATCAAGAATAAACAGCACGTTAGGCGTTAGTTCATTTGAAGCGCTGGATTCAAATAGTATTTCGGTATCATCTGCGTGGGCACAATTGGCAGAGAGTAAGGTGATGATGCAAGAGGCGATACCGTGGCTGAATTTAGAACTGATGGTTTTCATTTTGTCGCCTCCAAATTGAAATAGCGAAGATGATGGAGTTCGTTTGTTTCCGGATAGTAACTGACTGCACCGCTTTTTCCGTTGTATTTAGTTAACTCATCAAAGGGTACGGCTTGTGAGCTGATATAGGCTTTGCTAGCAGCGGTCACTTTATACTTATTTAGCGCGCAAGTCGGGCACTCGCGGGCTTCAATACTATGTACTTTGCCATTCAGCCCCCGATTAAGTTCAATAGATTCTGTTTCATAACCTAATGTGACATGCTCTAAGGGGGTTGGCGGGTCACGATCTTCACCAATATTATTCTTTGCATCGCTGTAGGCCAAACTACTAAAGAGCAGGCCAATCAATAGAGATAAAGTGAGTCGATATGTTTTTTTCATTGTTGCCTCCTGATGGCCTCGTTGCAGATGAGGGTCATCAATATTGGTTTCTCGTGTAATTCGTTCTATTCGTAATAACTTAATAGTACTCAATACCCTGTCGAAGTACTGTTTGTGCATTCGTTGATTCCAGCCTGCCTGTTGCAGCGACATCAAAACGTTGGGCTTTGACGTCTGTAGAACCTTCGTCGGCATCTAATGAGCTGCCGCTGCTGAGTATAACTTCACCTAAATAGGTCACCTGATAATCAGCGCTGACATCAATGGCTTCAATATCATAGCTAGTAATTTCTCCACGAGTGCCTGGCTCGCCCATCGTATCGGTAAGAGCATCCTGATTGTTGGTGAGATCTAGCAGCAGGCCACCAACTGAACTTTCAGCAGCTTGAAAGGTGATATTAGTATTTTGAGCATTCGCAGCCATTTTTTCTTGTACCAGTGATGTGCTCATGGAAGATACGCCGACTAGCGTCATAACGATTAGTATGATTAAACTAATAACGAGTGCCGCACCTTGCTGGCGTGGTATGTTATTAAGGGTTTGATGAGTTCTGGTTTTCATACTTCAAATACCACCTGATCTAAATTGTAGTACGTCGATTACGTAAGTTGATTGTTGTACTGAACTCACGGCGTAAACGTCGATCTGAGTCATAGATAACCTCTGCATCAGATGTGCTGGATTGAATTGTCTCGCCGGGCAATAGATAAGAGGCTTCATCATTAGTGAGCAGCACCTCTCGTTTTCCGCTAATAAGCAGGCCGAGTTGAACGCTCTCGACTAATTGCATGTCGTCAACTTCATCGGCTGTGACATAACGAAGGTTGCCATTTACTAGGCGCTCGCCATAAAGAACCTGCATATTGTCGACACCCGAAATAAGTTCTTCTACGGTAAAATTAGGGTTGGCCGTATTACTCATCGTGTCTGTCGCTCGGTATAGCGCGTTGATCGGTATACCTCGGTCTGTGGTTCTACCCGTCGCAGCAACGAAGTAGACGACTGACTCAAATCTCATGATTTGAGCGGAATCTGTATAAGGTTGGCTCAAGCGGTTATCGCTATTGGAACCCATTGCATGAGCAAGCGTAACATTGGCACCAGCATTAGGGTTGTTGGTAATACGAAACATATCTGCGTTTTGACAGCTGGCAATCACGACAATGTCGTCTTGAACAAAGCCCATATCATTATTAGAAATTTGAATGTTTGCATTGGCGGCTGTCATGTTGCCTACGAGCTGAGCATTAGCAACGGTGGCTCCCTGAATTGAAATGACATCACTACCTACCAAGGCATTGTCGACAAAATCTTCATTTCTAAAATATTCGCCATTATTTCGGATAATGTCTCCAGTAAGCGGATCGATATCGTTGTCTGTTGCCCAATTGTTATCTTCGACCTCAAAGCCGATTAAAGCAGATTTAAAGAAGTTTTCGGTGGGGGGGTTGTTGGCAATGATATTGACCGCAACTGTTGCTGGGTCCATACACCCTTGATAGCCTGCCATGCGGATGTCCCGAGCCAGGAAATCAATGGCTTGGCGACCTGTCTCCTGAATGCGTGATAGTTCGTTGGTAAATGTATCTGACTCACGAGAGTTGAAGTAAATGTTCGAAACACCAATCATTAGAATTGAACTGATGACTAGGCCAATCATTAGCTCGATTAAGCTGAGACCAGACATTCGCTTGAGTGTTGATAAGCCTGAATGTGCCTGTAATGTTGTTGGATATTGATTCATGATGTGCTCCTCCCTTACAACACTAGGTTAACCAAAAAGGTTTGGTTAGAGACTTGATTGCTTTGTGTTTCGTCATCCCACTGTGTTTCATTCCAGGAGATTTCAATGGTAAACAGGTTATTGTCACCCCGGATTATTCTGCCCCGTGCATCGGGTAAAAGAATGGCTGACTCATCAGTGCCATTGAGGCGTTGTGCCCATTCAAACAAATCATTGTCTGCCAATCTAGCTTCACTGCAGCCATTGATGCTGTTAATACAGCCCGGGTCTGATGGCACTGTGCCAAGTGAATCGAAGCCGTCATAAGCACCGGCAATCGCTTCATCAGCGTTTGTTCTCATACGGTCTGCCATATCATAAACAAGTAGAGAGGCTTGCGAGCGAAGATAGGCACTTTGGTTATTACGTAAGCCCTGAACTTGCAGGCTAGCAACACCCAGCAAACCAATTGATAAAATAACAATGGCAACCAGAATCTCGATCAGAGTGAACCCACCCTGATGCTTAGGAGAAAGAGGCTGCAATAGTTGGGCTGAAGATGCATAGGGGCTTAGCTTGCTGGACATATTACATTCACCCCTTCATGGTTGTTAACGATATCATCGGGCGTTTCTTCTTCGTCTACCGCTGACCTGACGTGGCCGATCACACTAATAATAATTGCTTTGGCTTCAGTGATACCGCGCTCGTCACACAAAACAAAAGTGCCTGAGGAACCGGGGATACCATTTGAATCAAACTGAACAAAGCCTTGATTAGGAAAGCCAAACGTTCGGAGAGTGTTATCACCTGTTAACCTTTCGCCAACTCGTAAGACTTCGTCGACGGCGTTATCAAGAACGCCGTTGCCATTTAGGTCTTCGCCAGGGTCTAGTACATTATCGCCGTTTAAATCTTCATTGATGTTATCTAACACCTGATCGCCGTTAAGGTCAGACATAATAAACCAGCCATTTTCCCAGTCGTTGGTGTCACATGCCGGTGCGCCGGTGTTTATGCTATTGCTCGCGCAGAGTGTAATGGTTGTACCAGGGCGTTTAGCCCCTTCACTACGAGCGTAGGCCAGCATGCCCAGAGTGGCATTGGTTTGAGATGTAAGCCGAGCTTTATCAATCGTCTCTTGTATGCTTGGTGCACCCATTGCCAATAGGATGCCTAAGACGACGATGGTAATCATCAACTCGACTAGCGTAAAGCCCGCCATCAGCCGTTTATTTAACGGCGAACGCGGATTTGTAATTGGGGGTATATGTTTTTTCATAATGTCATTAAACAGTTGAGGAGCAGAACTAACAAGCTCAAAGAGACAAGTGGTCGATAGTAATGATAGACGGTAATTCCGGAATTGAAATTGTGCGTTACATCTAATTTTCGGGCTGCTTAAAGCGCCTGAATTTATTGCAAGATATAGTCTTTTACGTCTACACCGTGAGTACCATTCGTAATGCCTTCCTTAATAGCATAGGGTTTACCATGCTTGTCTATCGGGTCTTTAATCAGATTAATTACGTAGGAAGAGCGGAATTTTTTATCGGCTGTCATGACCAGTTCAACTTTAGGGCGCAGACGAGAGTCAGCGTTCGCTGATACGACGATGCCTACTTCACCGTTGGTCATTTCGACCAAAGTACCCGGAGGGTAAATGCCTACCATACGAATAAACGCTTCAACCAGCTCGGAGTCGAAGTGCTTGTCTCGTTCGGCGTAGAGAATTTTTAAAGCATCAAAGGCTGGTGAGCCGTCTTTGTATGAACGGGTACTTGTGATTGCATCATAAACATCGACAATTGATACCATGCGTACAAACTGATGGAGGTAAGCTGCACTTAGTTTTTCTGGGTAGCCCTTGCCGTCGATACGTTCGTGATGAAAGTGTGCTGTATCCTTAATTAGTTTGTTGACGCCTTGTTGTTCGTCTAATAGTTCTTTGCCATACACCGAGTGCTGTTTCATTATGTCATATTCGATGCGTGTTAGACGGCCTGGTTTGTTCAATATGTCGTCTGGTATTTTAGTTTTACCAATATCATGTAGCATGCCGCACAGACCGATGGTTTCTAGCTCGTGCTCTTTTAATCCAATGAAACGCCCGAAGGCAATTGCTAATATACCGACGCGCAACGAATGCTCTGCTGTATACTTGTGCTGTTCTTTTACCTGTGTAAGCCATAGTAGGGCGTTAGCATTATTTAGAATGCTGCTGACGCAAGATTGAATCGCTTTACGCGAAGCATCCATATCAAATGATTCACCATTGCTCAGGCTTGTTAATACTTCATCGACATGGTCTTTGGTTTTTTCATAGCTTAGTTTGGCTTTGGGTAGTTCATCGTGGATTTCGAGTTCTTCACGAAAACCGGGGTATTGTTTCTCTTCCTTGGCTTCAACGGTGCCTTTACCTGATTCAAGCCAAAACTCTTTTTCAATTTCAATATAAACAAATACACAGTGTTCGCGGAGTAAATCGATGTGGTCTGGTGTCTCGATAGTTAAGCCTTGAAGCAGTACTGGTACTTCAGTCCAGGGTCTGTCTAAACGAGTGACATGCATGCCTATTTCTAATGAATCAGCAGGGAGCTTTACTTCGATAAGAGACTTAGTCTTGTCTTGTGAGGGTGGTGTGTATTCAATCATTTCTTAGTGTGCAAGTTACCAGGAATCACGTTACTAGGAATAAAAATTTATTTATGCTGTTTAATGGAGCTTAGACGCAAAAATAGTATCTGACCAATTTGGATGTATTGAGCTTAGCATTGAAAATTCTGTTTATATCATCCCCAGATATTTACGCTGCTTCGATTTAGGTCTAAGCTCGGTGGGTTGGAATAAGAAATATAAGGCTGTTTTTAATGGTTGTTAATAACGCGATTATCAATATTACAAATTTGCGACTTCGAACTTATATTGGGTTCAATCCTGAGGAACAGGAAAAGCAACAAGATATTATTATTAATGTGGAAGTACATTATCCTGCAAATAAACTGTGCCTGGAAGATAGTGTTGAAGATGCCTTGAACTATAAACACATTGCAAAAAGCATTATTAAGCATGTTGAGGATGGTCGCTTTCTATTATTGGAAAAACTGGTGTCAGACGTGTTGGGTCTTTGCAGTGAGCACTCTTGGGTGAGCTATGCGAAAGTACGAATTGATAAACCTCACGCGCTACGTTTTGCTGATTCAGTTTCTCTCAGTCTCGAATATAGGAAGCCGGAGTAGTGTTTTATGAGTAAGTCACCTGTTTTGATCACTGGTGTAGGCAGGCGCATTGGCTTGGCGCTGGCGCTTGATTGTTTGGCCAAAGGGTATCATGTGATCGGTACCTATCGAACTAGCTACCCGGAATTGGTGAAGCTGAAGGATATGGGAGCTGAGTTATATCAGTGTGACTTTCAATACCCTGAGCAGGTGAGTCAGTTGATTGATGCAGTAAGTGCAAAACATACATCGTTAAGAGCAATTATCCATAATGCCTCTGATTGGTTGCCCGATAGCAAAAATCGGGAAGATGATTTAAGCACTATCCAACAAATGATGAATGTGCATGTCAATATTCCTTATCACTTGAATCTGGCACTTGAGCCCTTGCTCAGGGCCTACCCGGATGGCATTGCCGATATCATTCATATTACCGACTATGTTGCAGCTACCGGAAGTAAAAAACATATTGCTTACGCGGCAAGTAAGGCTGCTGCCGAGAATCTCGTCTTGTCTTATGCTGCAAAACTAGCACCAGAGGTGACTGTTAATTCAATCGCGCCGGCGCTAATTATATTTAATGCGCAAGATACACAAGCCTATAAAGAAAAGGCGCTTAGCAAATCTGTTATGGCGAGGGAAGGGGGCGTTCAAGAAATCCTACGCGCAATTCACTACTTGCTGCAAAGTGAGTACATGACAGGCCGAAGTATAGAACTCGATGGTGGGCGGCATTTAAAATAAAGCGTGGCCTGTTCAAAAATAATTCAATTGCCCCCTTTTATTAGATAAAAACGTCCTTATATCTTTGTGCAATCAAACATTGTTTTGATCAAAACTTATTAATCTTACGAATTTACAGGAATCACTATGTCGGATTTAGATTTATCCACAAATGAGGCGAAAGCATCATATGGTGTTGGTCTTCAAATGGGCCAACAATTAGCTAACGTCTTTAACGGACTGTCATTAGAAGCTGCTATTGCTGGCATCAATGACGCATTTTCTGGCAAGGGGCCACAGATTCCTGGCGAAGAAATTAATGCGGCGTTTCAAGTGATTCAGACTCAGGTTGAAGCAGAGAAGCAAGAGCAAGCTAAGAAGTTTGCGGGTGAAGGTGAAGCTTTCTTGGCAGAGAATGCTAAGCGTGATGAAGTGACGGTTCTAGAGTCCGGTCTTCAGTACGAAGTAATCACTGCCGGTGAAGGTGATATACCAACAGCTGAAAGTGTTGTAAGCACTCACTATCGTGGTACCTTGATCGACGGTAAGCAGTTTGATAGCT
>NZ_LWGJ01001143.1:0-2583 GCF_001635845.1 Oleiphilus sp. HI0132
GATAGATTTTTACCGCGATCAGTCAGTGGCATTTGAGGGCTTTAAGTCTGATAGCTTTGATCTGTTTTTCGACTATACCGCAAAAAACTGGGCTAAGGCCTACGACTTCCCTGCCTTGAATGAAGGTAAGGTCATTAAAGCGGAAATTAAACATGATATTCCCAGCACCACTCAGGCTTTTTTCTTTAACAACCGCCGTAAGATATTTTCCGATCCAAAAGTCAGAGAAGCACTGAGCTTAATGTTTGACTTTGAGTGGACGAACAAAGCCCTTTTTAATGGCGCTTATAAGCGAAACCAAAGCTACTACCCTAATTCAGCATTCAAAGCTACTGGCCTCCCTAGTGAAGAGGAGCTTGAACTACTATTGCCTCATAAGAAAAATTTGCCTGTTTCCCTATTTGAGTCTGCCTTTTCCCTACCCAAAACTAAAGGCAATGGAAATATTCGTACAGTACAACGCAGAGCACTCAATCTTTTAAAACAAGCTGGCTGGATTTTAAAGGATGGTGAATTAAGGCATGCAAACAGCGGAAAAGTATTTAGCTTCGAAATACTCATTCGTCAGGCTGGAATCCAGCGCGTTATTCTACCTTTTGTGAAGAACTTACAAAAAATCGGTATTACTGCAGAGCCACGGCTAATCGATACAGCTCAATACAAAGTACGGTTAGATCAATTTGATTACGATATGACGACTGTTTCTTTGTCTCAGGGTCAGGCCCCCAGTTACGAGCAACGAGACTACTTTCATTCCGATACGGTTAATATCGAGGGCAGCCAAAATTATGCGGGTATCAATGACCCTGTCGTTGACGACCTGCTTGGCCATGTATTGCGAGCCAGGACCCGCGCAGAACTGATAGTCGCAATGAATGCGCTAGACCGAGTACTCTTATGGAGACACTATAGCATTCCAAACTGGCACCTAAACTACCACCGTCTTGCCTATTGGGATCGATTTGCTCGTCCAAGCACTCAGCCGCCCTATAAGCTTGGTGTTGAGAACTGGTGGCGTAAAACAAGCAATGATTAGGGTTTCCCATTTCCTGTAACATTCCTGTCATAAAAACTTAATATCCTGTATTGGTCGTATCACACACAAAACGGGAATCAAGCAATGATCGCACAGAAACTACGTATACTTGGCTTATCAACGGTTATGGCTCTTGGTGTAGCTGCGTGCGCAAGCACGGATACAAAAGAAGCTACTTCAGCGTCTGAAACAATGCAAACGCAAACAAAGATGTCAGTAAAGGTACCGGCATTATATGAAGTACACCACGATGGCCGTATTTACTTTTTCTATGATAAAGCCTTATACCAATCTTTCCTTAAGACTGGGCATACTGCTTACATGGTTGCACGCATCGGTGCAGGCCCTAAAGGCGAAACCCTAAAGTTTGCTTTGACAGGCGAAGATAAGAAGAAGCGTTCAGGTATTCCAAGTATTGATCTGATTGAAGGCACTGTAGCGCCAGCCCAGCCATTCTATGGTGAAATGCGCATGGAAGGCCGAATCTACGTCTTCAGCACACTAGAAGATATGAATAGCGTTCGAAAAGTAGGCGAAGCACCTTATCGTTTCACAGAAATCGGTTCAGGACCAAAAGGCGAGACTGTTGTCTATGTGCTAAACAAGACAAACAAAAAGCACAAGCCGCTTGAATTGATTACAGAGTTCAAGAAGCAAAATAACATGTAGTTGATAGAACTGATTGCCTTATTTAAGCAATGAGGCAATCATTTATATGCAGTATTCATTTATTCCCTTATCGTGCTAGTAAGCAACGATCAACTGTAAAAATCGCTACTTATCTAACAGCCTGCCATCGTCACTTATAAGTCAGTGAGAGGAAGATTAAATAATCAATTCGTTCGACAAACGCATTATCCGCTATTAAAAAATAGCTATCCAGGTTGTTAAATATGGACACCCAGACTATATTTATCTTATGTCTAAGTGCCTGCCATCAAATTCAGTACTGTTACTTCTCACCACTCTCTTTTTATTGGGTTTATGTAGTGCATCTCACGCTACTTTTGAAGTTGGAACAACTTCCAGTTCACATACCCCTATTGGGCAAGGCATCCAGTACATAGAAGCACCTAACGCTGAGCAGACTATCGAATCAATATTGAGTAACGAACCCCGATGGCAAACCAGTACCCAGCAAATATTTAACCGGGGGTATAGTAATTCAGACTGGTGGCTTAAATTTGACGTAATAAATATTGGAAGCGACAGCCAGTTTTACCTAGAATTTGATTACCCTGTTCTCGATTATCTAGATGTCTATCTAGTTGCAAAAAATCAAATAATCGAAAAACACTTTATGGGAGACAAACTTAGTTTTTCGGAGCGCCCACTTAAGCACCGCTTATTTATACTCCCCCTTGACCTGCCTTCGTCACAAAACATAAGGGTTTACGTTAGAGCCAAATCCTCAAGTTCACTGCAAGTCCCCATTAAGTTATGGCGCCCTGAAGCTCACCGACAAGCAGATAGCGCAACCAATCTCGTTCATGGCGTGTATATGGGAGGCATACTAGTAATCGCCATCTACAACCTCTTGGTATATC
>NZ_LWGJ01001144.1:0-1778 GCF_001635845.1 Oleiphilus sp. HI0132
TCGTTGGCATGTCAGGCGGTGTTGACTCTTCCGTTTCAGCACTACTCCTAAAACAGCAAGGCTTTCTTGTCGAAGGCCTGTTTATGAAAAACTGGGACGAGGACGACGGCACAGAATACTGTACCGCAATCGAAGACCTGAATGATGCCCAAGCTGTATGTGACAAGCTAGGTATTAAGCTTCATACCGCTAACTTTGCCGCTGAATATTGGGACAGAGTCTTCGAGCACTTTTTGGTTGAGTATCGCTCTGGGCGAACTCCCAACCCTGACATCCTGTGTAACAAGGAAATCAAATTCAAAGCCTTTCTCGATTATGCGAGTACCTTAGGGGCAGATTACATTGCGACAGGCCATTACGTGAGACGCGCTGACGATAATGGGCAAACCTTGCTATTAAAGGGGCTCGATAACAACAAAGATCAAAGCTACTTTCTACATGCTGTCAACCAAAGCAAATTAGCGAAAACCCTGTTTCCGGTTGGTGAATTGGAAAAGCCAGCTGTAAGAAAGCTTGCCGAAGAACATGATTTAATCACACATAACAAGAAAGATAGTACCGGCATATGTTTTATCGGAGAGCGAAAGTTCTCTGACTTTCTAAAGCAATACATCCCTGCGCAACCGGGTGATATTGAAACTGACAAGGGCGATATCATCGGCCGACACAATGGGCTTATGTACCACACTATTGGGCAGCGCCAAGGCTTAGGAATTGGTGGGCTCAGCGGCTATGACGAATCACCTTGGTATGTTGCACAAAAAGACCTTGATCGTAACGTATTAATCGTTGTTCAAGGCAGCAAGCACCCCCTTCTATACAGCAGCCAACTACAGACTCTCGAAACTGACTGGATCAACAAAGCTCCAAGTGAGTACCCTTTCCACTGCAAAGCTAAGGTGCGCTACCGCCAAGCTGATCAGGACTGCATTATTGAAAGTAACGACAATGGATGCTTAAGCGTATTCTTTGGGCAGCCTCAGCGCGCGGTCACACCCGGCCAATCGATTGCCTTCTATCTTGAAGATCAATGCCTCGGTGGCGCGATTATTGAAACAACGGAATAGACAGCTAAAACACTAGAAAGCTGAATTCCAAGACATGCTCAGCAATCATCAGCAAAGTAATTTTAAACAGTGAACTCTATGAACAAGACTCAACAACAAATACTTGCCCTAGCAGGGTTATTCCAGGCAATGTCAGCCGCTGACGACATTGCACAGAGCGGACAATGCAATCCTCAACACCTGGAAACTGCCTTAAATAGTCTGTTTATCACAAACCCGGATACCACACTATCGGTCTTTGGTGACCTTGCCAAACTTGAGAAAGGCCTTGAAGTCGTTCATGACCTACTTGCCAAAACTAATACTAAGGGGCACGTACTGCCCGTGCGCTACGCTCTTGCAGTCCTCCACCTTGAGAGAAAACTCAATAAAGATAAAGAAATGCTAGATGCACTTAGCCGGAAACTTGAGAGGGCACAACAGCAAGTAGAGCATTTTGGCCTGCTTCACGAAAATGTCATTGGCAGTCTCGCTGAGATTTACATGCAAACCATCAGCACCTTTTCATTGCGTGTACAGGTATCTGGCCATGAACGCCACTTGACCGTCGATCTGAACGCAGCAAAAATCCGCTGCCTGCTTCTCTCAGGCGTAAGGGCTGCAAACTTATGGCGACAACTCTCTGGCCATCGTTGGCACTTTATCTTTAAACGACGCGCGTTAGCAAATGAGTGCGAAAAACTATTAAGCCAAAGCAGAGCAAGCTAGCTG
>NZ_LWGJ01001145.1:0-3223 GCF_001635845.1 Oleiphilus sp. HI0132
AAATGCGTTAAATGGAATAAAATAGATTTATTAAAAAAATACTAGGAGATAATAAAATGTCTAAGGGTCACTCTCTTCAAGATCCATATTTGAATGCACTTCGTAAAGAGCGAATTCCTGTTTCAATATTTCTTGTTAACGGCATTAAGCTACAAGGCCAGATTGAGTCATTTGACCAGTTTGTCATTTTACTTAAAAACACTGTTAGCCAAATGGTGTATAAGCACGCTATTTCAACGGTTGTACCTGCACGTAATGTTCGCGTTGCAACACCTGAAGAACAAGAGTCATAGTCTATCTTGACTCTATCCCCACTATCAGACTTTTATCGTCGCTTAGCTTTTTTGCCCGCCGGAGTAGTAATTAAACGTGTTTGACCGTCCCGACTCCGGTGAGCTGGCTATACTGGTTCATATTGATTTTAACTCTGAAAAAGAACGTGAAGACCCTGATGAATTCAAGGAGTTAGTGTCTTCTGCTGGGGTTGAAACGCTAGCAGTCATTACTGGCTCTAGAGATAAGCCGGATGCCCGGCACTTTGTTGGTAAGGGTAAGCTGGAAGAAATACAGTTCGAGTTAGAGCATGGTGAGGCAGATGTTGTGCTGTTTAATCATGCTTTGTCACCAAGTCAGCAGCGAAATCTTGAAGCGGCCCTGGAGTGTAGAATTATCGACCGTACAGGTATCATTTTGGATATCTTTGCTCAGCGGGCGAGAACTCACGAAGGTAAGCTGCAGGTCGAACTTGCTCAGTTAGAATATATGTCGACGAGATTGATTCGCGGCTGGACCCACTTGGAGCGTCAAAAGGGTGGTATCGGTTTACGAGGGCCGGGTGAGACTCAGTTAGAAAGTGATAGACGTTTACTTCGCGGTCGTATCAAGACTATTACCTCACGTCTGGAGAAAGTTCGTAAACAGCGTGACCAAGGTCGTAGAGCACGCACCCGTGCAGAAATACCAACAGTATCCTTGGTTGGTTATACCAATGCTGGTAAATCTACTTTATTCAATCGAGTCACTGAAGCGGATGTTTATGCTGCCGACCAGCTGTTTGCAACCTTGGACCCGACTTTAAGAAAGTTGAACCTGCCGGATATCGGCAACGCTATTTTGGTTGATACCGTTGGTTTTATTAGACATCTCCCGCATAAATTGGTAGATGCCTTCCGGGCAACGCTTGAAGAAACCTGCAACGCTACGCTTCTTTTGCATGTCATTGATTGTCATGATGAAGGTCGCATGGATAATATTGAGCAGGTGGAGCATGTTCTTAAGGAGATTGGTGCGGATAAGGTTCCGACTTTAAAGGTTTATAATAAGCTAGATCTATTAGACGGTCGTGAGCCGAGAATAGATAGAGATGAAGACGGTGTGCCGCAGCGAGTATGGGTGTCTGCTTATACGGGCGCTGGTGTAGATCTGCTTAATCAAGCGATTATTGAAATTCTTGGTGATGAAATAGTTCATCAGAAAATTAAGCTTGACCCTTCTAAAGGCGGAAAACTAAGAGCCTTGTTTTATGCTGCATCGGTCGTGCAGGATGAAAGCTATGATGAAGAAGGCGGGCTAGTTCTAGAAATTCGCTTACAGCGCCTCGATTACGAAAGACTGCTTCGCCAAGCTGAAGTTAATGAATCTGATTTAGATATCACTAACTTGTAATCACAAGCTATCCAGCCCGATAAAAGGCACTAAAATGTCACGCATTTGACTGAAAGCGTACAACCAAATGTGCATCAAGTCAGAAAATTACATTTCTCAAAAAAACTTACACTAAGTTATGTAAGTACTTCTGTTAAAAATAAAAAGCTGTGCTATGTTTTATAGATAGCGAACTTCTTTTCTAGGAATTCATCGTAAGATATTGATATTTTAGGCATTGCCAAATTGAGGATAAGATATGTTTCTTAATAAATCAGTGGTTTCATCGCTGAGCATGGCGCTTTTGCTAAGTGCATGTAGCGGAAGTGACGGTTTTGGTGTGGGTAATGGTAACCCAGATGATTCAAGTGGTACTGAAACTACTGAAACCGATTCCGGGACGGATACATCACCGACTGCTGACGTGGACGAGAGGTTAGGTTCTGGTTCAGGTAATAGTTTTGATGCTGGTGCAATGGTAACCGGTTTGGCTGACGGTGAGGTGCTTTCTTACGGTGCTAGTACGACGATATCTGTCAATGTAGTTAATGCAGGTAGGGATAATGAATTATTAGCAACGCCAACCTCAGTGAGCTTTAGTTCAGCTTGTGCGACACAAGGATTGGCGACAATTGGTGAATCAGCGTTAAGTTCTGCAGGTGTGGCGACCGTAAATTATACTGCCACATCTTGTACTGGTTCGGATACGATAACAGCAACGACAACTGATGATGAAGGTAATACCTCAACTGCATCCGTAACAATTGATATCTCTAGTTTAGGTTTGGGTAGAAGTTCTGGCGATTCTTTTGTATCGGGTGAAATGACAACGCTAACTGACGGTGTTGATCTAACCTATGGTGGCGACACGGTTGTGTCGGTCAATATTGTTGATACCAACGGTAATACTCTATTTACCTCTAGTTCCGTGTCGGTTAGCTTTACTTCAAATTGTGTGCAGCAAGGCAAGTCGGATATTTCATCTTCGGTTAATACAACGACAGGTACCGCGGTTGCAACGTATACTGCGAATACCTGTGAAGGGCCTGATGTCATTACCGCTACACTAAGTGATGGGACCTCAGCTACAGCAAATATTAACGTAGCAGAGCAAATACTAGGTGAATTAGCTTTTGTATCGGCTGATCCTTCAACCATCGCGTTGAAAGGCAGTGGCTCAAGTGCTCACCCAGAGGTTACAACCGTTACCTTCAGTTTGAACGATGCGACGGGCGAGCCGATGGCAGGTGAAACAATTGAATATTCTCTGTCAACGAATGTGGGGGGGATTACTTTCCCTAATGGCTTATCGACTTATTCTTCGGTAACGGATGAAGAGGGTAATACTTCAGTACAGCTTACTGCTGGTGGCGTTAACATTAGTGTGGCAATCATTGCAACGGTAACTGTTGAGTATGAGGATGGTTCAACTGCAACGACAACTACGACATCTGATTCAATTGCCGTTCTGGGTGGACTTCCTGACCAAGACAGCTTTACTTTATCTGTAGAGACCTTTAACNCTCGTGGTTGGGATATTTCTGGAACAACTTCTCGAATGACTGTGCGCGCAGGTGAC
>NZ_LWGJ01001146.1:0-16802 GCF_001635845.1 Oleiphilus sp. HI0132
ACCTTGTTGAAGCTATATTGCTCTTGAGTCAGTCTGAGGACTTGGGGGGGCAAACTTGTTTTCACCTGACCGGCACGCAGTCACTACCTTTACATAAAGCTTTTACGCAAATTCTTCGTGCAGCAGATGGTCCAAAAGTTGGCTTTTCTTTGCCTGTAAGGTCTTCAGGTATACAAGGTGGCGTGTTTAAGCAACTAGGTATGCTAAAGCAATTGAAGGCAGTTCAGATCGCTCTCGATGGACTTTTCGAAAAGCTAGGTATTCCTTCGTCAGTCTTTTCAGCACTAATGCCAGGCCTGAAATTTAGTGCAGATTCAACACAGAAACTTTTAGTTAAACAGGGCTTGCGAGCCCCAGCATTTGAAGATTATGTCGATCTGTTATGGGACTACTACAATCGCTATTTGGACCCTGCTAAGAACAGAGAGAACTTGGCTGAACTCGCCCTTAAAAATAAAACTGTTTTAATTACAGGCGGCTCAAGTGGAATTGGCTATGCGAGCGCCAAACGGGCTCTGAGTTATGGTGCTCGAGTTATTCTGGTTGCCCGGCATCAAGATAAACTAAATGAGTGTAAAGAGGCATTAATTGCCAGCGGTGTAGACCCAGAACGAATCGACATCTATACGTGTGATTTATCCCATTTTGATGAGTGTGACGCGCTTGTTACCTATATAGAGGATAAGTACGTTTCACTTGATGTTTTGTTTAGTAATGCTGGACGCTCAATTCGTCGTTCTCTTTCTCGCTCTGAAGGGCGTTTCCATGATTTGGAGCGAACGATGCAGTTAAATTATTTTGGGGCTTCGCGCTTGATTTTGGGGCTTCTTCCTTCCATGGTCAAAAATGGTGGAGGGCATATTCTTCATTCTTCTTCAATGGGTACTATGGCTGTCACGCCACGTTTTGGGCCTTATATGGCAAGCAAATCTGCTATGGATGCGTTGTGTGACTCGCTGGCTGCAGAGTTTGCTAACCGGGATATAAGTGTCACCTCGATAAAATTCCCCTTGGTTAAGACCGAAATGGTTGCGCCAACGAAAGAATATAAAAATGCCGACCTGGTAAGCGCCGAGGATGCGGCACAAATGTTTATTGATGCGGTGATAGATAAGCCCAGAAAGCAACTTACCGGAATGGGCCTGTTTTTGGGGGCTATATCTTTATATGCGCCAGAATTAGTAACCCAGATCTATAACTACCTTTATCAAATATGGCCTGATGAGCAAGGAGAGTACCCCGAAATGGGCTTGGATAGGGCGCTTTTGACAAGTATTGTGCCGAACTCACCTTTATAGGGCTGTCATCAGTAGTGATATTTTTGAGCTAGTTAATTCTGTCGGGTGCTTCGTTTTTTACTTCTGATCCAGGGTATTTGTGTTCTTGTTTATAGCGTAAATATTCTTTTATGTACGTGCCAAAATACTTATCCAGATAATGAAGCGCCCCGGCATAGTTGCCTTTAAAGCGTGCATGATGAAAGTCGTGGTAAACCGGGCCGTCATATAAAGGCAAAAACCGCAAAGGATTCCATGGAAAGTCATAGCCTGCATGGCCGTCAGCGGCTTCAATATTTCTAATAATAATCCAGGCATAGAGCACATAAAGATGGCAGCCAAGTAAAATAGGGCCGAGCATGGCTAGACTGCCGATCAAGATGAACTCGATAACATGAAAGTAGTTACCGTCTAATGCGCAGGTGTTGTGAATTCTATGATGGACCGAGTGAACCTTGCGTAGCATCCATTTGTTTTCATGTAGCCAGCGATGCATTAAATAGAAAAGAAAGTCATCCAACAAAAGAAAAAAGATAATTTGAATTACCCAGACGTACCAAGCTGGTATAGGGCCTTCGTGAATATCGCTATAACGGAGAATTGGCCAAAAGATAATGAGGAGCACAAGCATGATCAGCGAATTGAAGCTGATTCTAGCGATATTGGGCCAGAAATATTTTCTTACCTGGAAGGGTTTGTCTTGAATTTTATAGGGCTTTGCCCAATCTGGGTCAAGCCAAGCAAGAATTGTCCAGGGGGTGGCAACGACAAGAAAAGTACCGACACTCAGGGCGAGTGTCGCGACGGGAAAGGCTAAAAACATAGGGTCTTGATACAGTTCAAATAGTTCGTTGAGTTGTTCTATCATTGTTCGTTAGTCCCTTATAGGCTCGTGTTGGGTGTCAGTAGTGCTTTAAGCTCTTGGGGGAGTGCATAGGTTTTTGAACTAGCTGGTAGCAGATTGGTGTCACGAGAGTTGAACGTGTGCCAATAGACAAAAGTTTTATCTTTCTCGGCTTGAGCGTGACTCAGTACTGCTGCCGCAGTTTTCGCTGTATAGGTTGATTCGAGGTTTATATGATGAGCTGCAAATAGCTTGAGCGCGGCCTTACTTGCTGTGGTGCTTAAACCGTAGCCATCACCGAAAAAATAATTGTTTAAGTGTATTTGGGGCGCTTTTTTTATTTCCAGCTTGTCGGATCGATGCTTTAAATAATTAGCCGTTCTCATCATCAGTTTAGCAATAGTTTTATCTGTGCAAGTTTCAATGGGGCCGAGATGCGATGGGGCGACACGAACGCCAATGACTTTGGTTTTTAGTCCCAGTAAGTTACAGCCAAGGGTCAAGCCGGCAAGTGTTGCGCTAGAACCCACAGGACAGTATAGATAGTCAGGTTCGGGAATTAACTGAGCATCAATTTGCATTTTCAGTTCAAAAGCAGCATTGACGAAGCCGAGGCAGCCAACAACATTTGAGCCTCCTGCGAACAAGCTATAAGTCTGCCTTTTCTCAAACAAGCTTCGTTGATAAAAATGGAAAGCCGTTTTAGCGATCGTTTTTCTGTAGTCCAGTTTTGCACCAAGTTCCCACATTAGCCGAAGATTGTTAAGAACGGTGTCTGATATGGCCTGATCGAATAATATAATGTTGGTAGAAAGCTTGTACTTACTGCCAAAATAAGTGGTCGCAACGCCATGATTACTGCCGATTGCTCCAAATGTTAAAATACGCTTCTTGTTCGCTTCCAACGCATCGGCGAGGATGAACTCAAGCTTCCTAACTTTATTTCCTCCGTATTCTGAGTGACTTAAATCGTCTCTTTTTATCCATATATTAGAAGGAGGTCCTCCAAATTTTGTGATAGGTGCAGGAAGGTCTGCAAAATTCAAGCAAGGACAGGCACTTTTAAGTTCCGGGAAATGTTCAAAAATAGCTTTGTTCATCGTATTATTGTTGTTTGTTGTACTAATGTTGATAAGTATTGTGTTTGATAATAAATATTAGAGCTGCGCTAGCGTAGAATTATTCTTTAGGTATTTATTGACATATTGCGACCTTAAAGGCCGCTTGGGCAAAATTCGTAGTTCTTGTATACTTGAATGATTAGCTTTCGACACTTTTTACGTAAAATTAAGGCAAGGTTTGTTATGCAAAAGATAAGGTTTATAGCAATTACTGCTTTGTCTGTATTGTTAAGTGCATGTGCCGCAGTGTATCACGCGGCGGAAGAAGGGAATTCAGGGTATAGGGATCTAAAAGCTGGGAAAGGGATTTTTTATGTGGAGTATACCGAGAGTGCGAATCGTAGTTGGGAAACGATTCATGGCTTTGCACTAAAGCGCTGTGCTGAAATAGCAAAAGAAAATGGTTACAAATATTTCGACGTCTTGTCTAAAGATGAAAAAGAAGTCTATCTTGAAAGCGATATAGATCAGATAAATGTGGCAAGTCTGGGAGGGGGAGCTCCTGGCAGTTGGAATATACCGGTTAGCAGTTCTTATTCTGTGGAAGGCGTTAAGGTCGAAGGGCGCCGTGTAACCTATAAGATACAACTATCAAATCAATGAGAAAATAATAATGGCAAATGAGCGCCGACGGACAGAACGGCATAATTGGTTGCGTTTGGAATCTAGTGTTTACATTAAACGAAGCCTTTTTAAAAAGGAATGGATACCTGTTGTACCTTTTGACTTCAGTCGTTATGGCATGGGGATTCAGACTGACGAGGTCTATCACTTAGGGGACGAAGTAGTTCTATCCCTAAAGTTGTTAAAAGAGGATGTAGAAGTTGAGTTGCCTTTGCTTAAAGGGCTTGTTCGATATAAAGAAAAGCACCATAGCCGATTTAATTACGGTGTTGAGTTTAGTTTTGCCTCTAAGCATGACAAGTTAAAGATTAATGATGAACTGGTTGCAATTGAACAGATTTTGAGAAGGTTCGAAAATGACAGAGCCGCGTCGACAGAGGGTAGCTTAGATAGCTCTTCGACTGCGGGAGCCCCGGGTGGCTAAGCTGAAAGATTATGTGACGGGTGCGCTGCTTGTTTGTCTTGTTTTTTTAGGCCTAATTCTTTTTGCCTTGTATGACAAAAGTGCACCCAACGAGCACCAAAAGCCTGATTATAATTTTAGTTCCGATTGCGATATTAGTGCCGATGACTGTCGTTTGCACCTATTCAATGACTTGGAGCTTAGACTTCAAGTAAGTCCTAGTGAAATTAAAGCCCTAGAACGTTTCCAGTTGAAGTTTCATACAATGAACAATGCTGGAGCAGAACTCTCAAACCTTGTTGCTTGGGTTGAAGGGCGAGATATGGATATGGGGCAACACTTCTTATCCTCCAAAGCTGAGTTGGCTAACGAATTTTTATTAAGTGGAATGATTCCAATATGTACGGTCGATGCTGAGATGGTATGGCGCTTAGTTGTCAACTTTGAGTTTCAGGGGAAAACGATTCGTTTAGATTTTGATCTTAAGACTTCTCAGCATGGGCTCTAAGCTATGGTAAATAGGCTTCCTTTCACAATTCTTCTTGTCGGCATTTCTATCGCAATTATTGTGCTTGCAATGCGTTTTATGTCTTCAGATATAGAACGGGATATAAAAGCTAAATACCTTAAAGCGGGGGACTTTGACTTACTGCACGAGGGTAAAGCATTTAGCCTGGGCCAATTGCGCGGCCATCCTGTCATTCTTTATTTCGGCTACACTTACTGTCCTGATGTATGCCCTGTTGGTTTGTCAAAGATACGAGATGTATTGAGCAGTCATGAAGACTTTAAGGATGTCCCCGCATTGTTTATAACGGTTGATCCGCATCGTGATGATGATAAGCGTTTAAAAGAATACACCGGATTCTTCCATCCAAATATTATTCCTTTAAGTGGGAGTGTTGAACAAATTACTTCGGTTAGCTCAGCTTACGGAACTTTTTTCCGTTCAGGTCGTGAAAAGGCAGGTGAAGGCAATAGCTATACAGTTGATCATAGTGCTTTTGTCTATTTGTTAGATGATCAAGGAAGGTTAATGCGAGTGCTTGATCATGACGTTCAAGCTGAGCAAATATCTGAACTACTTCATAAGTTGCTGTGATTACTAGATTTTCACTTGCGATAGTACCTATCTATTTTTTATACTCGTTACATCTTGTTACTTTTAAATATTGAAATAGACAATAACAATAAGTGGGATCAAAGATGGATTACGCCGACGGCCTGAAAAACGTTCTAATTCAAAAAATAAATAAAACCGAAAAGAGCTTATATAGCTTAAAGCTGGACTATTGCCGCTTTGTATATGGCTTATCTCATCGCTCTAAAGTTATGTATGATCAGGTAGTTTATCAAGTTAGATCTGTTGATCTTGATTCGATGACTCGAAGCGATGGCGGTGAATGGAGTCGCCCGGTAATAAGTGCTGTGAGAATTGAAGATAACCGACCGGTCAATAATGAGGCCGTTGATTTAGGCCGGAATTGGGAGCTATTTGCCGGTTAGGCAAATATTCCCCACTCATCAAGCTGTGCACTCAACGACATTTCCTTAGGAATACGGTCATAGCTTGACCAGTTCTTGGCAGCCTTCGCGCCAGCTCTAACCATTAAGTCGTTGTCACTACTAAGTTTTCGGTAGAGTGCTTCCCTGTAGTAGGCGAGCGCATTTTCTGTCGTCAAATTTAAATTAGACTTTAATACCAACATCGCTATCTCTTTCCTGCTTTGAGTGCCGCACTTTGCTTCTTTGCCAATCAAATCGATTGCTCCAATCAGGTAAAGGCTAATCGCTTCGCGTAACCAAGACAGATTCTCCTGGTGCAGGTCACCATAATTTCTTTTGATGTCTAACAGCTGGATGCCAGAAAAGGTTTGAGCTTTTTTAAGACTTTCCATCTTGGTTTCGTACTCTTGATTATCGACAACATCGCCTTGCATCAAGCGCTTAATCACTCTGTCAATATGCCCGCTCTCTGCGTAGCCAGCAGCTGTGTATAAGTTATGTACGCGGAAGGCAAGTGTGCCGAGCAAAGTAAGTAATGCTATTTCAAGGCTATGTATGAAAACAACCAGCATTGTTTAGTCTCCAAATTCTCAAATGTGACGACATTATACATCATGTAATTCTATGTAAATGGAATTGGGTAGCGTTAAGCTAGAGTACAGGTTCACACAAGTGCAGCGGATTTACAGTGTTTTACATTTTTGATTAGTGCTGGGGGAGGGGCAATAGACTACTTAAGAAGAGGATGCTTAAGCAGTCTTTAGGTCACTTTCAATGAAGAAATTATGCATTTTCTTGAAGGTCAATGGCCGGCTAAAGAAGTATCCTTGAGCATAGTCGCATTTATTGATTACCAAGAAGTCTCTTTGGTCGATATTTTCAACGCCTTCTGCAACGACCTTCAGGTTAAGTTTATGTGCAACGGCAATGACCGCAGACGCGATTTCCATGGCATTGAGGTCATCAGGAATATCGTAAACAAATGACTGGTCAATTTTCAGAATATCTACAGGTAGGCTCTTTAAATAACTTAAAGAGGAGTAGCCTGAACCAAAGTCATCGATGGTAATAGTGGAACCAGTAGATTTGATGCTATTGAGTTGAGCTATGACAGCATCAATGTCATTCATTAGCATACTTTCGGTTACTTCTATTTCCAGGTTTTCTGCGGCGAGGCCTGAATGCTCGAGGGCGCTTGAAACAACATTTACCAGTTCCGGGTCATCAAACTGGCGTGGCGATAAGTTAACTGCAACTCTCAATGAGCGACCAGTTAGGGCATTTAATTGCATGATTTCTTTACATGCGTTTCTCAGCACCCATTCACCAATTTGTACGATCAAGCCGGTCTCTTCGGCTACGGGAATAAAGTCAGCAGGGGAAATGTCTCCCTTCGTCGCATGCTCCCAGCGTATCAGAGCTTCAACGCTAGATATTTCACCCGTCTTCAGATTAATTTGAGGCTGATAGTTTAGGTAAAAGTCGTTATTTTTAATTGCTTCACGTAATTCATTTTCAATTTCCAGAAGCTTGTTTGCGCGGAGGTTTAAGGCTTCAGTAAAGAAGTGGTAGCCATCTCGACCGTTCTCTTTAGCCATATATAAGGCAAGGTCGGCGTTCTTCATGAGCGTTTCGCTATTGATGCTGTCTGTTGGTGCTAAGGTAATGCCGATACTTGTTGATACAATCACCTCATGTTTACCCAACCTAACTGGTTCCTTAAGAGTGTCCAGGATCGTTTGAGCAATGGCAGATATTTTATCGATATCGGATATATCGTTAAGCAGAATGGTAAATTCATCCCCCCCTAAACGGGCAACTGTATCTTGCTTTCGAACACAGGATTTTAAACGGTCAGCAACCGTAAGCAGTAATTGATCACCTGCCTGGTGTCCCAGCGTGTCGTTGATGCGTTTAAATTGGTCTAGGTCGAGAAAGAACAGCGCTGTCAGTTTTTGATGTCGTCGTGCATTAAGAATGGATTGGTGCAGTCGATCAATAAAAAGCCGACGGTTTGCTAAACCGGTCAGGGAGTCAAAAAGAGCCAAGTGCTCCATTTTCTGGGTAGCTTCTTTTAAGGCTGTGACGTCAACGGCGGACAGGACGTAACTACTAATTTCGTTATGTTTATCATAGACGGCCGAGATCGTAATAGTGTTCCAGAAAACGCTAGAATCTTTCTTAGAGCAAAGAATTTCACCTTCCCAACTATCTTGTTTTTGCAGGAAGCCGCTATCGAGAGCACAAATATCAGCTGCGCAATGTTCAGAGCTTGGTTTGAGAATGCCGATTGGCTTATTTACGATTTCGTCGCGTTGGTAGCCCGTTATTTGGCAAAACTTGTCATTTACATATTCAATCAAGCCTGAGCTGCTTGTAATAACAATACTGGAACCACTATTTGTTACCGCGCTACTTAGTTTCGACATGAGTTGTTCGGTAGCTTCATGCGACTTTACGTTGTTTTTTAGCCGGGCATTAAGACGGAACAAAATGAAGCACAGTGTCCCAAACAATGCTGCCAGTCCTGCACTTGCCATGAGTTTCAATAGCATTGTCGAGCTTTCAGTATCCTCAACCGATACCGCAGCTAACACTGGCGAAGTTATCGCGAGAGTTGAAAGAAATGTCAGACCTTTATGAATCGGCTTATGCAAAGTAGTTACCAAAGCAAATTAGTTATATGTGTAAGTTATAAGTAAATTGTATGGTAATTTTCAAGAATGAAAAACACGACTTGGTTATAGACTTGTAACGATGTGACGTACAACGTTACAAAATAGTTACAGTAAGTAATTGTATTTCAAAACAATGTGAAATATGGGTTAACAAACTGGAAGGTCGGGGAATAGAGAGAATTTTTGGGTGTAAATGGAAGGCCATAACAGGAGAGTTATGGCCTAATGTTTAATTGCTTCTACGAGGCTATTTAGCTTTGTTCAGCTCTGCAGCTTGTTTTTGCCACGTGTCAGAACCTCTGACTTTGCTGAACTCCTCAAGTGCTTTTTTATCTTTTGCTGAAGGCTTGGCCAATTGCTCGATTGATGTGATACCGGCTGCTATAAGTTTCTTTTCTAAAGCTGGTCCAACACCATTGAGTGCAGTCAATTTCAACGGAGACTTTGTAGCAGGAGCTGCTTTCTTAGCTGGAGTCGCTTTCTTAGCCGGAGCTGCTTTCTTAGCTGGAGTCGCTTTCTTAGCCGGAGCTACTTTCTTAGCTGGAGTCGCTTTCTTAGCCGGAGCTGCTTTTTTAGCCGGAGCTGCTTTCTTAGCCGGAGCCGCTTTCTTCGCAGGAGCCTTTGCTTCGACGCCTATTTTTTCAAGGAGTTGAGACTGTAGCTCATGAAACTCATCCAGGCGCTTGTCAAACTCCTTCTGAAAGCGGTTCATTTCTTTGTCGCGAAGCTTATCCAGATCTTCAACTACTTTCTTGATCGGCTCTTGAACTTGAGACTGCAAGCTTTCAAGTTGTTTGAACGCATCGTTAATCAATTGATTAAAATGATCGGATGTCTTCTCGAACTCTTTATTAAAGCGATTAAGTACTTTATCTAAACCAAATTTATCTTTACTAGTCATCTGATAAGCTCCTGCTAGGAAGGGCAACTAAATTCAAGTCTTAGTCTAGCTTATCTGTCGCAATATGGTAGTTCGGATCTTCTATCACGTTGACTTCGATCAAATCACCGGCGTTTTTAAGCAAGCTTCTACATTCCGGGCTTAGATGGCGAATGTGTAAAGTCTTGTTTGCGTTCAGGTAGCGCTCGGCTAGTGTGTCGATCGCCTCAATGCCTGAGTGGTCGTATACTCTGGATTGAGCGAAGTCGATAATAATGTCGTCGTTGCCCGCTTGAACATCAAATTGCTCTAGGAAGTTCGCAATTGAACCAAAGAACAGGGGGCCTTCTACTTCGTAGACCGTTGAACCTTCTTCATTCTCTTTCTCGTGAATATACACATGCTTCGCGTGTTCCCAGGCAAAGACGAGCGCGGAAACAATTACACCTACGATTACTGCAATTGCCAAGTCTGTTGCCACTGTGACACCAGATACCAGGATTAATACAAAAGCGTCAGAGCGGGGAACTTTTCGAAGAATTCGGAAGCTGGACCATTCAAAGGTACCGATGACAACGATGAACATAACGCCGACTAGTGCAGCAACGGGGATCTGTTCAATCAGAGGCGCGGCAAATAAGATGAAGCAGAGTAGGAATAAGCCTGCAGATATACCGGACAGTCTGCCGCGACCACCTGAATTAACGTTGATCATGCTTTGGCCGATCATTGCACAGCCACCCATGCCACCGAAGAAACCCGTTACAGTATTTGCCACGCCTTGACCGATACACTCTTGGTTACCTTTACCGTGAGTTTGTGTCATTTCATCGATAAGCGTGAGGGTTAATAGAGATTCAATCAAGCCAATCGCTGCCAATATAAAAGAATAAGGCAAGATGATCCACAATGTCTCCAGAGTGAAAGGCACTGATGGAATGCTAAAACTAGGTAAAGAGCCGGAAATTGATGCAACGTCACCTACCACTCGAGTATCAAGGCCAAAGAAAATGACGACCAAAGAGACAATGACAATGGCTGCCAGTGATGAAGGTATCGCCTTGGTTAATTTGGGTAAGAAATGAATAATAGCCATGGTAGCAAAAACGAGAGTAAGCATTGTGATCATGGCATTACTTTCGAGCCAGGCAATATCAATAATGGAACCTTCTAGTCCTGTTCCTTGCAACCAGCCCGTGCCGTTGTTTTCTCCAAACTGGCTAAGTTGAGCGAGGAAAATCACAATCGCGAGGCCGTTAACGAAGCCAAGCATAACCGGGTGGGGAACCATGCGAATAAACTTGCCTAGTTTTAGCATGCCTGCCGCAATTTGTATGATTCCCATTAAAACTACCGTAGCAAAGAGGTATTCAACACCGTGTTGTGCGACCAGCGATACCATAACAACGGCAAGAGCACCGGTAGCACCCGAAATCATTCCTGGTCGACCACCGATACAAGCCGTAATGAGTCCGACCATGAAAGCAGCATACAAACCAACAATTGGCTCCACGCCTGCAACAAAGGCAAATGCAACAGCTTCAGGGACTAGCGCCAATGCAACGGTTAAGCCGGATAGGACGTCGTTCTTGATACTGAGATGCGAGCTTGCGCGGGGTTCGAACATGAATACCTCTGGTTGAGAGAAGGCTTCTCTCGGTCATTAAAATGTCGTTTAAACGGGGGGGCGGATTATAGGGATTGTTGTGCAGCAATACAAATTTGTGAGTATTGCTGCACACTTTTAGGTCTGTTAAATATTCTTACTTACTTTTACGGGGAGGAAGGCCAGTATGCTGGGTCAGAATCTTTCCCTTTTGATTCTTTCTATTTCCCTGCTTGTTCTTATTTCCTGGTCTTTGAGCCGCTTTTCTATTCTGGCTCATCTTGGCACCTTGCTTAGTACCTTTAACTGGTTGGTTTGGTGGAACGAGATGTTTTTTCCCATAGCCAATCAAATGAGCCTTACCCATCGCTTTAAGCGCTTCTCGCAACAGTGGCCAGTTGTCCGGGTCGTGATATCTCAAAAACGCTTTATGTAGGCGTCGCTGTTTTATGCCCTTGGGAATGGACACCTTTTCTGTCTTGTAATTGATCCGGTGGAGCGGATCTCTCTCGGAATGGTACATGGCGGTGGCGCTAGCCATCGGTGAGGGATAAAAGTTTTGTACCTGATCCGCCCTAAATCCGTTTTCTTTTAACCATAATGCCAAGTTCATCATATCGACATCGCGCGTGCCAGGGTGAGCTGATATGAAGTAAGGAATAAGGTATTGCTTTTTTCCGGCTTCGGCAGAATATTTTTCAAATAGTTCTTTAAAGCGATGATAAGTGCCCATGCCGGGTTTCATCATTTTTGATAAAGGGCCGCTCTCAGTATGTTCCGGTGCAATTTTCAGGTAGCCGCCTACATGGTGTGTAACAAGTTCCTTTATATATTCCGGGTCTTCTACTGCTAGGTCGTAGCGTAAGCCGGAAGCAATAAGTATGCGTTTAATTCCGGGTAGTGTTCTGGCGCGTCGGTATAGATTTGTTGTGGGCGAGTGGTCAGTAATCAGATTTTTGCAAATTGAAGGATAGACGCATGACAGTCGACGACAACTTGCATGAATTTCCTCTGAGCGACAATTCTGATGGTACATGTTTGCAGTAGGTCCGCCCAGATCAGAAATGGTGCCGGTGAAACCGGGTGTCATATCCCTGATTCGCTCAATCTCATGGATAACGGAATCTTCTGATCGACTCTGTATTACTCTGCCTTCATGTTCTGTGATCGAGCAGAATGAACAGCCACCAAAACAGCCTCTCATAATATTGACCGAGAAACGTATCATCTCGTAGGCAGGAATTTTTGCATCACCGTAGCTAGGATGAGGCACTCGCTGATAAGCGTGTTCGAAGACGCTATCAAGTTCATCTGTCGATAGAGGAATGGCTGGTGGGTTTACCCAAACATAGCGTTGATCGTGAGGCTGAACAATGGCTCGGGCATTGGCTGGATTAGTTTCCAGGTGCAGTATTCGGGAGGTGTGAGCATAAAGCACAGGGTCCTTGGAAACCTTTTCAAAAGAGGGGAGTAAGATAAATTCTCTCTCTTTATCAGCGCTTTGTTCTGGAAATGGTAAAATTTTGATTGGCTCTGCTTTATCGACTTGCTGATTGTCGGCGCATTTACTTGTCGACTCGGAACCTTCTATTTCAGTTTCTTGATAAGGGTTTTTCTGGAACGGGTGGTTCGCTGGGTCAAGCGCTTTTGGTTTTTCGATGCGCGAGGAATCTTTTATATTCCAGCCTTCTGGCAATTCTTTTAGTAGGCAAGCTGTTCCTTTGATATCTTTCATATCCTTGGGGTGTTCACCTCGGGATATACGTAGGGCTACCTCAGATATTGCTCGCTCTGCATTCCCATAAAGTAGGATATCTGCTTTTGAGTCCATCAGAACCGATCGTTTTACCTTGTCTGACCAGTAGTCGTATTGAGCGATTCGGCGTAGGCTAGCTTCAATCCCACCGATCACAACCGGGATATCTTTGTAGGCTTCTCTACAGCGCTGACTATAAACCGTTACTGCACGGTCAGGGCGCTTACCACCCTCGTTGTTTGGGGTGTAGGCATCGTCATGGCGAATCTTCAGATCAGCTGTATAACGATTGATCATCGAGTCCATGTTGCCCGCAGAAACCGCATAAAATAAATTTGGCTTACCAAGCTTTTGAAAATCATCTTTCGATGTCCAGTCCGGCTGGGCAATAATTCCAACTCGATAACCTTGAGACTCTAGCAGCCGACCAATGACCGCCATGCCAAAGCTGGGGTGGTCGACGTAAGCGTCACCGCAAATGATAATAACATCGCAACTATCCCAACCCAGAGTATCCATTTCCTCACGAGACATGGGTAGGAAGGGTGCAATACCGAAGCATTCTGCCCAGTACTTAGGATAAGAAAAAAGAGAGGTGTCGGCTTGCATAGTTTTCGGCTGCTTAAGTAAGAATAGTTGACTATTTTACATGGTCTTTCTATTTGGGCCTAGTGCTTCTTGGTATACATATCGTAGGGTATGCTTATTCTATGTGGTAATTTCTATATTTATCAGGCACCTTAGCCCTATAAATAGAATTTATTCTGGAACTCAATGTGAGTGATAAACAAGTCGTCGAAGCCAAAAATATTATTGCGGTGATCCTGGCAGCTGGAGAATCGAGTCGTTTCGGTTCGCCTAAACAGCTGGCTGATTGGCACGGGAAACCCTTGTTGCAACATGTGTTTGATACGGTGTCTCAGGTCTTCCCAAAAACCTGGGTGATGCTGGGCGCTAATTACAAAGAAATTAACAGTGTGCTTTCTTTTGGTGTTGCAAAGGTTTTACATGAGAGTGCATGGCAAGAGGGAATGGGAAAGGTCATTGCTAGCGCAGCATCATCTGCAGAGAGCGAAGCCCTGCTGACAGATGAAAACGTGGATGGCCTGTTGTTCTTGCTTGGGGATCAGCCCTTAATAGAAACAAGTGACTTGCGCAAATACTGTACTTTAGTTAATGAGCAAGCGAATGAAATAATTTGTGCAGGATATCAAGAAGAGGACAAGGAGCTTAGTCTTGGAGTGCCCGCATACTTTCCTTGGTCGTATTTGCCTCAGCTAAAAGGCTTGGCTGTACCGGGAAATCAGGGCGGCGCGAAAGGCATAATCTTGCGCAACAAAACGACGCCTGTTTACCTCGGCGGGCGAGTTCAGGATGTTGATACTGAAAGTGACCTGGAGCGCTTACGCTTGGCAGTCACTTCAGTATGCTGATTCAAGTGCTTAGCCAAACAGTCCTGCAGTAACAGCAATACCGACTGCGAATACACCTATGCTGGCCGCCAGCGCCATGCCATAAAACTTATTGGAAGCAGCTCGGTTTTGCCTGATATAGGTTTCAATTGTTTGTGCTGCGACGTCTTCTGCAGTTTCGCGCGTGATTTCATGAGCTTGTTTTATTGCGTCACCCTGTAAGCGTTGCCAAAACTCAGTGTCCATAGATTGGCTAGAGCTAAGGTGCTCTTTTAATTCTTCAATTTGTACAGGGTCTAAGCCTGTATGAGCTTTGCTATCCAGAAGCTCTTGCTTAAATTCAGTGAGTTGGTTTCCTAAAAACAGACTTACTTCTGCAGCAACTTCCTCTTTAATGGACTCAGTTTTCTTATTAATTTCGTTGACGTATTCATCCATGATGCCTTTTAAGTGATCCTGCTGCTCTTGCTTTGAATCACTCAGGATGCGTTTGACATGATCGTATTGCTCGTCGAATAGACTGGATAGGAGCTCGTGAAGGCGGTTGTTAACATTCGCTTTTACGGCTGATCGAGCGACTTGTTCAATGATATCAGACGAAGCTTCGACACTCGGCGCTGCGGCAGGTTTGTCTTGAAGTTCGTCCGGAAGCTCAGTTTTGCTGATTTTACCAAGTTGAGCCTGTTCCTGATCACTAAGAGAGATAGAAATCGCAGGTTTGGGTAGCGTGTTATTAGCTATGTCGCTAGTGAGCTTTTCAATAAGCTCTACCACTTGCTGAGACTCAGCAGGTTTGGTTAGCACACCATAAATACCAAAGTTACGTGCATCTTCAGAGAATTCATCTGACTTTTTTGAGGTGCACATAATAATGGGAATCTCTGATGTCTCAGGATTCATTTTTATTTCTTTGGTAGCGTCAACGCCGTTCATACCCGGCATGAGCTGATCCATAAAAATAACGTCAGGATTATTGTTGGACGCCAAATATGATAAGGCTTCTTCGCCGGAGTTAACCATATCGACTTTAAGGCTGATTTTCTCTAAAAGCTTACTCAATGCAAACCTGGCGACCTTGGAGTCATCTACCAATAAAGCGCTTTTAATTGTCATCATATACCTCGTTAATCTCTATTCAAATTCGTACTTTAAAATTCTGTATGGACGTGTCGTAGCTGGCCGTTTGTGTCTAATTGCAAACGTTGATTACCAGCCTTCTAGCTTAGGACACTCCGTTGCTCGATAACTCTTTTGCCGGTAACACACGCCAGGCTCGCTGGATCTGGCAGTAAACACTTCGCCTTCTGCTGTGGTTAGCGTTGCCTTGCCAAATGGCTTTCCATCTTTAAATGTGCCGGTGATCTTACTTCCATTAGGGTTTAGGATCTCTCCCTTACCGTGATAGAGGCCATCAATAAATTGTCCGACATACTTTTTACCGTTCGCATAGGTTTCGACACCCTTGCCGTGGAACATACCGTTAGAGAATGAACCTTCGTAGTGTCCGCCATCCGGGTAGGTTAGGGAACCGTTACCGTGGAATAAATTGTCTGAGAAGCCGCCAACATATAGTAGGCCCCCCTTGGTTGTAAGAGAGCCTTGCCCATTGAGCACGCCATCAATCCAGAAACCTGTATAGATGTCACCGGTAGCTTTGGTTAGGGTTCCTTCACCATTAAACTCATTTTCATCAAGCTCACCAATGTAGGTATCGCCGTCTGTGGTGGTGAGGGTGCCGCGGCCTTGCATATTGCCTTCAAACCACTCTCCCTGGTATTTCATTCCGTTGGCATATCGGACAGAGCCGATGCCATGAAAGTTGCCATTAACGAAGGAGCCGTTGTATTCAAAGCTGCCTTCTTGAATGTAGCTTCCTTCGCCTGTCTTGATATCGTTTGCCCACATACCATTTTGGTAATCAACTTTAGTAAATTGCTGAAGCTGAGCTTTTAGTGTTTTGGTGCTTCCGCGTCGTATATCAACGCTTGATAACCAGCTCTGATAACCTTCTTTAGCAACTTCGATGTTGTAATTACCAGGTGTTAGCTGCATTTCCAGTTTAGTTGGGCCATAAGGTTTACCGTTTACCAATACGGTATCGTCGGTAACGTTTGAGCGCACAATCAAAGTGCCGGTAATGACAGGTTTGGGCTCGGGCTGTTCTGTGTTTTTGTAGGTGATTACTTCGGGCTTCTTCGTTTCAGAGATAATAACTTCTCTTATGGGCGGGGTAGGGGCCGGAGCTTCAACTTCATCTGCGAAAATTGCTTCTTCAGAAAACGCAAGGTCTTCAGTTCTTTTTAGCGAGTCAAGCACTTGTTTGCTCATTTCACTAAGCTCAATATATTCAGCTTCTTTTGTTGTTTCTTGAGGAGCCGGTGTGCCCGCACTTACCGGTACGTCAGGCTCGGATTCGATAGAAGTTTTAGCTTTTACAATGTCTGCTTCATTATTTGCCGGCCCTGTGCCCGCAATGATTAACAGCAAAATCATTAAGAAATTTATAAAAAGAAGAGGTCTAAGATCGACCATTTATATACTACCCTTAAGAAATAGGAGCTGAGTTGCTCCGCCACATTTCCGTTTACTAACGTGTAAAATATGTACTCTGGATTAATCGTTGCTTGAGTATTGAAGGCGCATCGCTTACGTTATGTCTAGAGTGTAGACTCAAATAGAAAAAAATGCTTAGAAA
>NZ_LWGJ01001147.1:0-1987 GCF_001635845.1 Oleiphilus sp. HI0132
TTAGCCAAGGTTCATGATGAGGTACTAGCCCGTTACTATGGCTGCGGTCTAATTGCCCCACCCGTGCTTGAAGGAATGCAGGTAATGGATCTTGGCAGCGGGTCTGGCAGAGATTGCTACGTTCTATCCCAATGGGTTGGCGAACAAGGCCGTGTCTTAGGTATCGACATGACAGAAGAGCAGCTTACCATTGCACTTGAGCACGAATCTTACCATGCCGAGAAATTCGGCTACGCAAGCAAGAATACAGAATTCAAGCTGG
Organism: Oleiphilus sp. HI0132; assembly: GCF_001635845.1. Taxonomy (NCBI): domain Bacteria; kingdom Pseudomonadati; phylum Pseudomonadota; class Gammaproteobacteria; order Oceanospirillales; family Oleiphilaceae; genus Oleiphilus; species Oleiphilus sp. HI0132. Next base: position 263 of record NZ_LWGJ01001147.1, read on the forward strand.
GTTATATCGAACGTTTAAACGAACTTGGCCTTGAAGAAAACAGTTTTGATATCATCGTATCAAATTGCGTTATCAACCTTTCACCAGACAAGGAAGCCGTATTGCGAGAAGCCTATCGAGTACTAAAACCAGGAGGTGAGCTTTACTTCTCTGACGTCTATTCAGACCGGAGAGTTCCCCAACACCTTGTTGAGGACCCAGTCCTATACGGCGAGTGTTTGAGCGGCGCACTTTACTGGAACGATTTTGAAAACCTAGCTAAAAAAGTCGGTTTTTTGGACCCGAGGCTTGTAGAAGACGATGTCATCACTATTGAAAATGAATCGGTGCAAGAAAAAGTCGGCCATATCGGTTTTTATTCGGCAACCTACCGTTTATTTAAAATAAAAGACCTTGAACCGCACTGTGAAGATTATGGCCAGGCTGTTATTTACAAAGGCGGTATCGAGCACTTTGAACACGCTTTCGTTCTTGATAAGCACCATATCATCGAAAAAGGTAGGATTTTCCCTGTTTGCGGCAATACCTGGCGCATGCTGAATGAAACACGATTTAAAAAGTACTTCGAGTTTATTGGTGACTGGAACACTCATTACGGCATTTTTGAAGGCTGTGGATCTAGCTTACCCTTCGATGGTGACCCTATATTCGAAACAGGTGACGGCGGCTCTTCTTGCTGCTAACTTGAGCTAGCGCTCTATCTGAAGAGCTAAGCTATAACTATCCGCTTAGCTCTTCACCTCCTCTTCAACGCTCTAATATCTAGACCATTTTCGATCATATACTCTTGCATATCTTTCGCGTACATAATCCACCCTTTCGGGCTTAAATGAATTTCATCATCCCAATATTTTGCTGCTGACAAGTCTACTCCCCGACCAAAAGCATCATAACTTAGCGTATTCTGATATTGCCCCATTGCGCCTATAATTGTTTCAGAAAGCTGCGCATGCAGATAGCGAATCGCCCGCCTCCTTATACAGTTATCTATATTAGAAGTAAGCATAGGTGGATAAGCTTTCGCATCAAATGCTGTTTTTATCCAAGGCCCGGCCTTTAGGAATGCCAACTTGAAGCCTCGCTGGCGTTGATCTGGCGACGCATAACAATGCGCAAGGACAGGCACGCTAGGTAGATATCGGTCTCGGTCTCTCAATACCTTATGATAATCATCTCTGATGTTTTGAAGTAAGCGCTCTTTCCCTGAATTAAAGCACTCTGAAGGCGATTGATTTTTATCATCATAATCTTTAAGGATAAACTTTAAGCCAGCGAATAAATCATTCCCGCCCATACTTAGACAATATACATCGAGTCTAACTCGATTGTATTTAGCATAGCGAAATACACTGGATTCACGCGAAACCTGCTTTGCCGTAGCCATTGAGACGCTACTATCCCACCAGTTTGCGCCAGTAGGAATAATCTGCATCAGGGCCTGATGTAAATTATTCGGTCCGTAGAAAAAATGTTTCTGCCTGCCAGGGTAATCAAACCAGGAGTCACCTTGCACTACAACATTAGGGTATCGACGACGATATAAACTTTTCGCAACCGTTACAAAACTTGGTCCTGAGCCAGCAAGGAAATGCGCCCCTCTGTAACTATCCATGTTTTTTACTTCCCGCTAATACACAGTCTCTTTATGGAATAGCTATTTTGTCATAGTCAAAGGTAGAAGCTTTAGCTTTTTCAGTGGCCTTATCTTTGGCGGGGGCGCTAGTA
>NZ_LWGJ01001148.1:0-2589 GCF_001635845.1 Oleiphilus sp. HI0132
CATTGGATCTAAGCGACCCGCTGGATGACGACGATGACGAAGAGTTCAACTTGGAAGACTTCGATATCGGTGACACAGATGACCTGCCCTCAGATGAAGAAAAGGATAAGGGCGCTTAATCTAAGCGTCTGCTGATGATTTTGTAGGGTGATCGGGCAAGGTTCGAGATAGATTTCAAAAGTGTTATCTTTTTCACGCTTTTTATTATTAAAGGACTTGCATGACAAAAATGCTCTCCCTATAATACGCCCTCACTCGATCTGAGGGCGTAACTCTCTGTAAATAATCGGGTTTTAAGAGGGGTGTTATTACTTCTCTCTTGTATGATCAAGTAAAAAATCACACCAGATTAAGCGGGAATAGCTCAGCTGGTAGAGCACAACCTTGCCAAGGTTGGGGTCGCGAGTTCGAATCTCGTTTCCCGCTCCAATTTATCTTTATTACCTATCGATCATTAAATTCGGCTCATTCTTCAGTCGAGACCTTCTTTATGGTCTAAACTTATTGCTATTTAGTACATTATGAATATCTGCGCGCCTAGCTTGGCTTGGCTTTTCGTAGAGCATTTGCATGATAAGATTTTAGCGGTGAATTTGCTGCTTTCCTGGAGGGTAAGATGTCGGGTGTTTTGGCTTCGGTCGATCAAAGAACCAAGCTGGTAGGTGAAAATCGCTTAGAGTTGCTTATGTTTAAGCTTAGCGGTCATCAGACCTTTGCAATCAATGTATTTAAGGTTCAAGAGGTTCTGAATTTACCAAACCTAACTGCGATGCCTCATCGTCATCCTTGTATTTGTGGTGTCACTCACTTTAGGGGGCAGACTGTCCCCGTTATCAATTTAAGTCAGGCAATTGGTATGAGGCCGCTTGAGGTTAACAGTGAATCCATTATTGTCGTCTCTGAATATAATCGAAGTGTGCAGGCTTTTTTGGTTGCCGGAATAGAGCAAATAGTTAACCTCAATTGGGAAGATATCATGCCGCCTCCGGTAGCGGCGGGTAGGGCGCATTACTTAACGGCCATAACACGCTATCAGGAACAGATTGTCGAGATTATTGATGTAGAGAAGGTCTTGTCAGATATTTCTCCGTATTCAACTGATGTCTCTGAAGAGCTTCTCGAGAATGAGTTGATTGATTCATTAGGAGAAAAGTTTGTTTTGGTGGTCGATGACTCACCGGTCGCAATTGCACAGGCGACCGGTACGATAGAAAAGCTAGGTTTACCTACCATTACTGCACCAAATGGCTTAAGAGCTTATGAAATGCTTAAGGAGTGGGCGGATAATGATCCGGAAAAGCTTAAGCAATGCTTACTTGTGCTAACAGATGCCGAGATGCCGGAAATGGATGGTTATCGACTAACGACTGAAATTCGTAAAGATGATCGATTGAGCCACTTTTATGTAATTATGCATACTTCTTTGAGTGGTAGTTTTAACCAGGCTATGGCAGAGCGAGTTGGGTGTAATCGCTTGCTATCCAAATTTCAGCCTGATGAGCTTGCAACAGCTGTTCTTGACTACGTCAAAGAACAGGCTTCTTAAATGTCTGAATATAAAATTTCCGCTTTGAATATTCATCCGGTCAAATCTCTTGGTCCGGTATCCTTAAGTGAAGTTGAAATTGATCGCTTTGGTTTGCGTTTTGATCGACGTTTTATGTTGGTGGATGATGCCGGGCGATTTATTACTCAGCGAAAATATAGCGCCTTAGCCAAAGTTTCTGCAAGCTTTGATGGTAGTACTTTAAATATATCGGACGAGGGCATTCCTGAGGTCAGTTTTTCGCTAAGTGAGTTTTCTAAAGAAGCTGATGTATGTGTCTGGTCTGATGAAGTGGGTGCGCTCACCGTACAAGACCGCCGGACACAAGTTATTTCAGACTATTTGGGGGTGAATGTGGCTTTGGCCTATATGCCTGACTCAACTTTTCGCCAGGTCGACCGTGAGTTCTTTGCAGAGAGCCAGCAAGTTAGCTTTGCTGACGGTTTCCCGATTTTATTGACTAACCAGGCCTCATTAGATGACCTGAATAGCCGCTTGGAAGTTCCTGTTGGCATGAACCGTTTTCGGCCGAATATTGTGCTTGAAGGCGATATCCCTTTTCAAGAAGACTCGTGGAAGCGTATTGCTATCGGTGAGATAGAGTTTGCATTAGTTAAGCCATGTAGCCGCTGTATTATGACTTGCATTGATGAGCATGGCGAGATTGGCAAAGAGCCTCTAAAGACGCTAGCTAAGTATCGAAAAAACGATTTTGGTGTTTGTTTCGGACAGAATATGGTTCAACTTAATACAGGGAAAATCTCACTCGATGATAAGCTAAGAGTAATTGAGGTGCTTGAAGAGGGATAGGTAAAGCGCTTCAGCCTATTTCTAAACATAGAAATAGGCATTTAACTGAAAGGTACTTGCCTTAGAAAAGCTCGATTTCGTCCGAGGTATCGTCAGTGCTGTCTTTTTTGGCACTAAAGTGATGTTTGTAAATATCCAAAGCTTCGTCAACACTTGCGCCGTTCATGATGTGTTGGAACATGATGCGCTCTTCTTCCATTGTGTAGTTCGACATGATGTCTTCTTGCAGCTTA
>NZ_LWGJ01001149.1:0-1596 GCF_001635845.1 Oleiphilus sp. HI0132
GCGGAGTGGTGCGGCCCTTGTAAAATGATCGCCCCTGTCCTTGAGGAAATTGCTGACGACTATGCTGGCAAGATCAAAATATGTAAGTTAAATATTGATGAGAATGAGCAAACCCCACCTAAATTCAATATTCGTGGCATTCCAACCTTGATGCTATTCAAGAATGGTAATGTTGATGCAACGAAGGTAGGCGCGCTATCAAAATCTCAGTTGACAGCTTTTGTTGACAGCAACTTGTAAGCCCACTAGTTTACGCTTTGCATAGGTGGCACTCTTCTTGGGTGCCACATCGCTACTCTCCTATCAGATTTAGATCTCATGACACTGCAAATTGATGGCGGTATTCTTGCCGGTGGCCTTTCCACTCGTATGGATGGCAAGGACAAGGGACTGCAACTCTATCGACAAAAACCAATGGCCCAGTCTGTTTTTGACTCGCTTCAGCCTTATGTTCGTCGCGTGTTAATCAACTGCAACCGCAATCAAACTCAATATCAAGAAATCAGTCCTCTTGTGTGTTCTGACTCAATCGAAGGCTTCCAAGGTCCTTTGGCAGGACTACACAGCTTGATGTTGAACACTGATGCTGATTATTTGCTTGTCAGCCCCTGTGATACACCCTGCCTTGGACAAGAGTATGGTCAAAAGATGCTCAATATCTTGTACCAAAAACAAGAGCTGTTCCCTGGTCAGCCTTTGATAATCGCATCGAGAGATGAAAACAGAAGCCACCCTCTTCACTTATGCATTTCTACTCAGTTTGTTGATAGCTTGGAAGATGCAATCGTAAACAGGCAAAACCGCGTAATGAAGTGGGTTAAAGATAACGGTGCTATCTGGGTTGATTTCTCAACATCAAGAAATGCTGAAGCCAGTAGCTTTATGAACTTCAATACACTTGAAGAGCTATCTTCTTCTCAAGGCTATTAGCTCTCTCATCAAGAATAAGAAGCTCGGCTGCTTGGGATTAATGCTGAAGTATCTGACTTAAGAATAGTTGTAAGCGGTCAGTTTCTGGGTTTGTAAAGAATTCCTCTGGTGTATTTTGCTCAACAATTTCACCACCATCCATAAATATTACTCTGTCCGCTACACGCTTAGCAAAGCCCATTTCATGAGTAACACAGAGCATCGTCATACCTTCATCAGCTAGCTCAACCATGACATCGAGTACTTCTTTAATCATTTCCGGATCAAGAGCAGAGGTTGGTTCATCGAACAGCATGATTTGAGGTGACATACAAAGAGATCGTGCAATCGCTACACGTTGTTGCTGACCACCCGATAACTGACCCGGGTACTTAAGTGCTTGGTCTGGAATCTTCACTCGCTCCAGATACTTCATTGCAATCGCTTCGGCTTCCTCTTTGGGTTTTTTCTGTACCCAAATTGGCCCAAGCGTCAGGTTTTCTAAAATGCTCAAATGGGGAAACAGATTGAAGTGCTGAAAAACCATACCGACTTCACGACGGATCGCTTCGATATTCTTAACGTCTTCGATCATCTCAACACCATTCACAACCAAAGACCCTCTTTGAAACTCTTCCAGTCGGTTGATACAACGAATCATCGTCGATTTACCTGAACCAGATGGTC
>NZ_LWGJ01001150.1:0-7531 GCF_001635845.1 Oleiphilus sp. HI0132
AGGTTTGTCAGATACGCCTATTACAATGGCAGATATAAAAGAGGCAGTTTCGAAAGCGTCAGCACGCGTAAGCGAGCTGATTTTTCAAGATCTGGGAAGTTTATAGTCGAGCAATTAAGCAGCGGGTTCTGTTAGCTGACAATGTGTGTCACACAAATCCCGCTGCTGCAGTTAAGAGGTGGTATTCGGGAATGTTTGTTAGCTTGCTTTCTTAGTTAGTTGGTTTTGATACATTTCTCGAATTTGCTCTGCTGAGTACTTGTCTACAGTTATGTGGTTAAATTCAACTAGGTGTAATGCAGGGGAGCTTGGTAGTTCTTGATCAATTAACTCGGTGCCATTCGAATTTCTTGGCGCTGTATTTTGTTTCGCTAAACGACTTGCTTCTTTAGATGCTTTTGTTGTCATATCAAACCTTCCAGAGAGAAAACTTCTTAAGCGGTACATATAAAATATAAACTACCTTGGCTGGGATTTCACTTAATTTTATTCATAGCCTTAGACTATTAAGTTCTGATTGATAATAAGTATAAGCCCTTTGCACAGAAATGGGAGTGCTTGCGTGTCGCTAATTTGTAGCAGTTTGTAAACGGAAAGAAAGTAGGTGGCTATGCGCAGTGTTGGCTTAGAAGCCCGACTTTTGGAGCCATTGATCCAGGCGATTCGCAAAGGCTTGCCTTTCTTGTTGGCCTAAGGGCGGTGGTCCTCCTGAATGAACACCGCTGGATCGCATTGTCTCCATAAAATCTCGCATATTTAAGCGCGACTTGATGTTTTCCTTTGTATAGAGCTGCCCCCGTGTACCGATAACCTTGGCACCCTTGGTAATTACTTCGTCGGCGAGAGGAATATCTTGAGTGATGACAAGATCATTTTTGTTCGTTTGTTGCACTATCCAGTTGTCTGCAACGTCAAAGCCACTACTAACCTGAATTGACCTTAGAGTCTTGTACTTTGGTAGGGGGATATGCTGATTAGCAACGAACGTGATCACAACATTGGTTCTTTTCGCAGCTTTAATCAAAATGTCGCGAATAACAACCGGGCAGGCATCAGCGTCCACCCAAATAGAAGGTAAAAGGGTGTCAGAAGTTCTGGTTTCATTTGTGCTTGATTTATCGTTCATAATAAGTCGCTAGATAACGCTAATAATAGTAGCTCTATCTGCTAGATCTCGGGCTCTGGCTCTAATTTATTAATGGTGACAATTAAACCGATTGCCGGGTGATCTAAATAATGAATTTCTCCATATTTTAAGCGCCGGCTTTGGTGTAAACGGAATACCTGACTAGGTATCCTGGAGGAAGAGTGCTTGCTTAAAACAATTTCGTCTGGCTTGTATGCTTGTAGCAATGAATCAGTTTTGTGTCGAATAGTGCTGGTCGAAAGTAGCCAGTCGAAAATGTTTCGCTCTGGATAAAACAAAAAACTGGTAAGAAATAAATCTGCTTCGATGTGCATGTATCGGGAACGTTTAATAGTAAGCGTTCCCTCTAGGTGAGTTTCACCATAATAGCTTTCATTTTGAACTACATCGGTCAGCGCAGATATACGAAGTGGGGGTAATGTGCTGCCTGGTTCCATGGCTTGTTGCCAAGCGCCATATTTAATGACGCGTACATCCCTACTTTTATTTAATTTTGAAAGCGCATCATTGAGTTGCATTGATGAACTATCAAGCTGTTCATATTGGAAGTTCGATAAGGTTTCTAAACCTTCGATCAAATGAGTGTATTGTGAATGCCGAGGTGGATTGTAGGGAACAAGATTAAACTTTCTATTCGCTTCGACATGCCCCTGGTGAGTAAAGAGAATGTATTCTACCTGGAATATTTCTTCGCTGAAATCTTCAGCATAAGCATGGTTAATCGTGAAAGACAAAAGAAATAGCGCGAGTATTCGAAAACAGAGCTTGTAGAGAGTATTCAATGTTAACACGTGCGTAAAAGCCTCACCTTCTTACAGGTTGGAGTGAAATTAGCTGAATACTACCATTCTCATTACTTAAAGCCAGAGAAATTTAAGCCTTGAATCCAAACCTTTCGAAAAGAAATGAGCTAGAAGAAATCACCGATGTAATTATTGAGTACGTCACCTTTTTGCACCTTTGGTTTGTCTGTACTCATGTCTACAGGTTTTTCTGTAGGCTCTACCGCTTCGGTAGGCGAGTGTGCCACAAATGCGGGGAGCTCGCTTGCTAAACTACTTTTCGTGGTGTGAACATGGTTAGCACCCTCTAAAGCAGTCACGCGGTAATAGTAACGCCCGCGATATGCTGCAAGGAAAACTAAGCAAAGTGTTAACAGTTCGAAAAGGTGAATGAGCATAATTGTAAGTTGGTACTCTAAGCAATATGTCAGTGTCTGCGTAAAAGTGAAGCGGTATTCTATTGAATAACGTGCATCAGATCAGCTAATTATAGTTGATTTTACAACTATTTTAAATTTGTGGCTGTGTTTTGGGCTTGTTAGTGAGGTGTGGTAATATCCGCGCCAAATTAATGGGGTTGAGGTTGGTAAGTTATGAGCGAAGAACAAGGTCAGAAACGTGTAGGGTTCGTTAGTCTGGGATGTCCAAAGGCTTTAGTAGACTCTGAGCGTATATTGACCAAATTAAAGCTTGAAGGTTACGAAGTCGCCCCAGAATATGATAATGCGGATGTTGTGGTCGTAAATACTTGTGGTTTTATTGACTCTGCCAAGCAAGAATCACTCGATGCGATTAATGAAGCGATGCGCGAGAATGGTAAGGTCGTTGTCACCGGGTGTATGGGCAAGGGGAGTGACGCAGAGCAGATAAAGAGCGCTTTCCCTGAAGTGTTAAACGTTAGCGGACCGGCCGATTATGAAAGCGTAATGGGCGCTGTTCACGAATATGCTCCCCCGTCGAAAGAACAGGAAACGCACTATAGTGACAGGGTGCCTGCTCAAGGCATCAAATTAACACCTAAGCATTATGCTTACCTTAAAATCTCGGAAGGATGTAACCATCGCTGTAGCTTTTGTATTATCCCTCATATGCGCGGAGATTTGGTAAGTCGCCCAATTTCTGAAGTTATTGAAGAGGCCAAACGCTTGGTAGAAAGTGGTGTAAAAGAGCTTCTTGTTATCTCTCAAGATACAAGCGCCTACGGTGTCGATGTTAAATATAAGCTCGATTTTATGGAAGGCCGGGCTCACGAAACACGTATGCAAGACCTCGCTGTTGCGCTAGGAGAATTGGGTGTATGGGTAAGAATGCATTACGTTTATCCTTATCCTCATGTTGATAAACTGATCCCCTTAATGGCAGAAGGAAAGATTCTGCCGTATTTGGATATTCCCTTCCAGCACGCTAGTGCAAAAATACTAAAAGCAATGAAACGTCCTGCGCACAGCGAGAAGGTCATCGATCGCATTCGTTCCTGGCGCGAGATATGTCCTGAACTTACGATAAGAAGCACCTTCATTGTTGGTTTTCCGGGTGAAACAGAGCAAGATTTTCAGGAGCTATTGGACTTTTTAGAAGAGGCCCAGTTAGATCGTGTAGGTTGCTTTACGTATTCTCCTGTAGAGGGCGCGCCAGCAAACGTCTTGGCGAATCAGGTCCCCGAAGAAGTGAAGGAGAGTAGGCACAAAAGGTTTATGGAAAAGCAGGCTGAGATTAGTGCCGAACGTTTGCGAGCAAAGGTTGGTTCATTGCAATGGGTGATCATTGACGAAGTGGTTGAAGAAGGCGCGGTAGGTAGGAGCTCAGCAGACGCACCTGAAATAGATGGTAACGTCTTCATCGATGGAGCAACTCACCTATGTGTCGGTGACTTGGTTAAAGTAGAGGTCGAAGAGGTTGATGAGTATGATATGTGGGGGCGCTTGGTTTAGAAGGAGAGGCTTCTTTCTTCCTATATCTAAATCAACGAACTCTTTAATTAGGTGAAAAAGTCGGCACGCAATCTGACCTACTTAAATAGCGGTTTCGACTAGAGCCTAGAAATGCCCTGCCCAATCTTAGTCAGCAATGTGCCAATTTCAGACCTTGGCACTTGCTTCAAGGTTGGCCGAAACTTACTGATTCTGAATCGTCGATTGATATCGGGAATTGGTGATTAGCGGACATAATCAAGTTATCCAGACAAACGCAACTTAGACAATAAGCTGCTTATATCTTAGTGCTCTGCTTTAATCTTACTGCATGCCATTAGCTGATGCTGAAACAGCAGTAGATTCAAACTGTCATCCTTCCTCCCAAGCAGAAATCGCCCATGCAACGCTGTTAAAAAATAAAACCATTAGATCTTCGACTCATTAGATCTTCGACTCATTAGGTCTGTTAGTCGCTGAAGTGTGACGCGCCTTTTAATTCTAGTATCCAGATAAATTTGTTTTGGCATTACTACTGTAGAAAAACAAGCTAGCCTGCACTCTATAACGCTAAGTGGTATGGATCTATCGAACCTAAACTATCCGGACCTAGGAAACGGAGCTTTACGCGGAAGGGGCGTTCAGTTCTTCTAAGTTTTTGTGTATTTTCATTGCATTTGAACTAGCTTGCGGCTAGCTTATAAAGATAAAACTAAGCATCAATTTAGCCTATGAACCCTGAACTTCTGTCTGCTACTTATCTAAACCATTTCTCGCGCTATGCCGAAGAGCAAGGAATTGATCTACAACCTTTCTGGAAACAGGTTGATCACAACGAAAGCGAGCCCTTCATTAAAGTGGATACCTTGAAACAGCTTATTCACTATATGTGGAAAAAGGGGTGTCCGCGTTCGTTAGGATTGTTTGTCGGTAGGAACATCAGCTTGTCCAGTCATGGCCATGTAGGCTATGGCCTGTCGCATGCAACCAACCTGGAAGACAGCCTGGTATTTCTTTGTGAATATTACAAAATTCGCGCACAAATTCTCAGCTTCTATATCGAAGAGGATGAAGAGAACATCTATCTCTGTATAAAACCCCTTGCCGATTGGGGAGACATTGATGTTGTTCTTTATGAGACGATTGCTGCGCTGGTTTTCAACATTATCAAATTTGCTATTGGCTCAAAAGTAGAAGAATGCGTTCTGGAGCTGCCTTTCGAAGAGCCTGACTGGAGTGACTTATATGGATCGTGTTTGCCGAAGCGCATTCGTTATTCAGACGGAGTTTTGCGATATGGTATGCCATTGGAGTGGAAGGCGATCACCTGCGTTTCAGCAGATCCGGTTACTGCCGAAATGGCCGCTCAACAATGTAAGAATGAGCTTAATCGTTTACTGGAATCACGCACATTATCAGACAAAGTGAATGAACTAATTCTTTCGAGTGTTCAGTTTGAACTATCACTCGAGCAAACCGCCAAGACGCTTTATATGTCCAAGAGCACCTTAATCAGAAAACTGAAGCAAGAAGGTAAGACTTTCAAACTTCTAATGGAAGACGCCAAGAAAAAAAATGCTCAATACTTGCTGAAGAAAACAGATCAAAAGATAGATGTGATCGCTTTACAGCTTGGTTACGAAGATGTGTCGAATTTTGGGCGCAGTTTCAAACGCTGGTTTGGCTGCGCGCCATCACAGTATCGAGAAGGGTAAGGAAGTTTATCGTTATTGACACTTATTGACCTGTCCTTGGCAACTCCCGCCATTCTTAGGTGCTGAGCACTCAGTTAACATCACCCTCATGATAACCATATTGACTCTAGATTGGGTGACAAGATGTCAGAACTAATATACGACTACATCATTGTTGGCGCCGGTTCGGCGGGCAGTGTGCTTGCGAATCGCTTAAGCGAGAATGAAAAGAACTCGGTGCTGGTACTTGAAGCCGGACCTGAAGACAAAAGTCCAATGATTAAAATACCCGGAGCTTTTGCTTACTTTATGTATAGTAAAAAATATAACTGGGGCTATGAGTCTGAAGCCGTTGCCGACATTCGTAAGGGGCAACCAATGTTCTGCCCCAGAGGAAAAACCTTAGGCGGAAGTAGCGCCATCAACGCAATGGTCTATGTTCGAGGCGATAAATCTGATTATGATCACTGGGAAGCCCAAGGAAATAAGGGCTGGAAATTCGATTCAATGTTGCCCTATTTTAAAAAAGCCGAAACAAATGAGCGAGGATGCAATGACTACCACGGCAGCCAAGGTCCTCTTTATGTCTCAAACACACAAAATACTTACCCCTTGAATGAGTGCTTCCTAAAAGGTTCTGAGCAAGCGGGATACCCTTTAAATGACGATTTCAATGGGCCTCAATTTGAAGGTGTGGGCTATTATCAGTTTACAATCAAGAATGGCGAAAGGTGCGGTGTCTCACGGGCCTATTTAAAGCCTGCTCGTACTCGAAAAAATCTGCACATACAATGTGAAGCCTTAGTTAATCGAATTATTCTCGAAGATAAAGAGGCCAAAGGTGTGGTCTATTCGCAACGAGAAAAAGAGTATACCGCTCATGCTAAAAAAGAAGTTATTTTGTGTGGTGGTGCGTTTAACACACCACAAACTCTCATGCTGTCCGGGATCGGTGATAAGAAGGAGCTCGAGAAAGTAGGTATAGCTGTCGTTCATGATCTTCCAGGAGTAGGAAAAAACCTTCAAGAACATGTTGATGCTTGTGTATTGGTAAAAAGCAAGAAAAAAGACGGATTTTCTATTACGCCATCCGGGTTATTAAAAGCCTTGCCAGATGCTTTTAATTACTTTACTGCTAAAAAAGGTAATCTTGCTAATTCGATAACCCAATCTGGCGGCTTCTTGAAATCTGGTCCTTCTGTTGAGGTTCCTGATATTCAGCTGCACTTCGTACCACTTCTTTTTGATGATTGCGGCAGAGATCTTGGTTTACTTTCGCAACATGGTTACTCCCTACATGTGTGCGTACTCAGACCGGAAAGTCGTGGTCAACTAAGCTTAAAGTCTTTAGACCCTCGCGATCGAATCAAAATCGATTTTAACTTCCTCTCTCAAGAAAAAGATCAAAAAGTTTTGGTTGACGGCATTCGGGTCGCGCGAAAAATCCTAGCATCTGAAGCTTTTGATGATCATCGTGGCGACGAAGTTCACCCAGGAGCTGATATCACCTCCGATGCAGACATTCTGCAAGCGTGCAAAGATCGTTTAGGTCTGGTTTATCACCCCGTGGGTACCTGCAAAATGGGTAATGACGATATGTCTGTCGTTGACGACCAGTTGCGTGTTCATGGCATCTCAAAGCTACGAGTAGTCGACGCATCGATCATGCCCACTTTAATAAGCGGCAATACCAATGCACCTGTAATAGCGATTGCTGAAAAGGCATCCGACCTAATATTGTCACCATCAACCATGCTCAACTAAATGATGAGTACAAATCACTTTTGTGAGCAATAAGTCTATTACGTAATAAAATACACAACTTTTGAACATTAAACATTCAAATAGTACACAACATAAGCACGTTTAAATCGATAAAAATAGAGGCAAACAAATGAACTGCGCGGCGAAAATTTCTACTCACGATACATCTATTGAAGAACGATTAACTATGCTTAAGTCAGCGGCTCGAGCTAATCCTTACCCTTCCTTCAATGA
>NZ_LWGJ01001151.1:0-6284 GCF_001635845.1 Oleiphilus sp. HI0132
CTCCCATAATTAAATCAATCTCACCAAACTTGGACCGATAATTGTTCGTTATGCTTTTCAGTCCTTGGGTGCGAAGGTATTTCTCGGCGATCTGCTCATAAGCAAGTCCTTTGCTAAGCATTTCCTTACTCCTTAATGGTAACTGCCTTTCCTTTTCTAAATTTTGCCCATTCTAATTGGCGATTAATAATGCCCTGCTCATCCATTGATAGCATGCCGGTGTGGCCTTGCATCTGGCTGCCTCGAACTTCGTGCAATAGCTGTAGTCTTGGGGCGATATTATAGCTGTCGGCTCCTAGCGCATAAAAGCGGCTATATTGCTCTGTTGACTCGGGGATAGCATGATTTATCTGGCTTTTGATATCTATTGTACTGCTAAGCATCCAGGGCATTTCGATAAACTCGATACCGTCCAGGTCTCTGTTGTCGTTGTTGTCAGATATGTTATGAATTTGAGAGCTGGCGAATACTGGCAGGTCGGCAGCGTAATGGTAGGCAAAGAGAGGTTTGATTTGACGTGCTATTTCGGGTTTGGCAATCATGACAAGTGCGTCGATATCTTGCCTTCTTCTGGGTAAAAACTCGAGCGCTGTGTTAGTGATTTTTCGAATTTTTCGCTTTCGATTCTGGCTGTCCTCAGTGCCGAGGAGGCGGGCGACGCTCGAAGCGAGAGATTTCTGATTTTTGTAAAATACGCTATCGATAACGACCCCGTCTAATGAAGAGAAGCTTTCTACAAAGCTATCGTATATGCGAAAGCCAAGATTATTCTCTGGCAGTATGATGCCGACCCGTTTCAGTGATTTGTCGTGTAGGCGTGTAGCAAGTTGTCTGGCCTCGGTCTCAGGTGCTAGACCAAGTTGGTATAGCTTATCTGAACCTGCGTTAGTCGCTGGAAGATAGTTTAAGGCGAGAGTTGGCGTGCTAATAATATCTAAGGAGTTCAGCGCTTTAAGAGAAGCTTTGTCTAGAGGGCCGATAATTAGGCTGCCTGTCTCAGGTGCTTGATTGTACAGTGACAAAATGTCTTGCGTTGCTGTGTCGAAAAAACGAACTTGTAGTGGTTCGTGGTTTGGGTTTTGTTTATTGCTGGCATAGTGTTGAGCCATGAAACCGTCACGAATAGCTTTTCCAGCCAATTGAAGTGGCCCGCTTAAGGGCAGGGCAAGTGTTATCGAATCGGGGCGAGTGTTTGGGAGTTGTTTTAGAATGCTTAGCTCGTGAGGCGGATTCAGGCTGGCAGGATGGCTTGGCCACAGCTCGTTCCATGCCTGAAATGCATTATATTGGGCATCCAGGCTGATCTGATTTAGCTGGATTGTTCGAGCTAGATCTAACCACGCTAATGCGTCAGGGTTGTCGCCTGTGTAAATGTATTGGCTTAGGTCGGCTGTTTCAGTTGAGCGGAGTAGGTGCCAGATTTGCTCGTCTGTGTCTTGGTGATGCTCTGGATTAATTAGGCCGCGATGATCGATTAAGGTGATCGCCGCTTCAATAGTTAAATCTGTGATTTCATAAGCTTGAGATAATAAGTGCGAAAGCTCGATTTGCTGGTCGACATTCATGCCAGATAAACCAAGGTTCGGGATTAGCGGCAGTATTTTCTCAATGCGTGCTTTGTTCTTATTGCTTGTCGCTAACTTTAAGGACATTAAAAGATAGTCTTGAGCGTCAGCTTCATTGAGGTGCTCTATTTGAACTGACCCTAGTGCAGCATCGCTCTGTGCGTATAGGTTATTTTCCCAATAAGATTGTGCGGCTTGAAAAAATAGCTTGGATTGTTGTTTTGGGGAGGTGGACTTTAGTGCTAGTGAAATCAGCTCTTCCGGTTGTTTTGGAGCGGGAGATTCGACCTTTGTTAGTTTGCTTTGGTTTACTTTAGGCGATGTGCCACAGGCAGATATAATGACAGACAGGCAGACAATAATAGAAAAGTGAAGTGCTTTCATAGCGGGGTCTATGCTTAAATGTAGAATGTTCCGTATTTTATAGTGAGGTTGTGTTCTTGGAAAGTGCCATTTACATTGTTGCGACGCCAATAGGAAATTTGTCAGATATTACTTTGAGGGCAATTGAGGTTTTGAAAGCTGTTGACGTTGTTGCTGCGGAGGATACGCGGCACACAAGAAAGCTTTTGGAGCACTACGGTATTGCTACAAAAATGATATCCCTGCACGAGCACAATGAGTCTGAGAAAAGTGCTTATATCATTGGCTTGGTCAAAGAGGGGCAGTCGGTGGCGCTCGTTTCAGATGCCGGTACGCCGCTGATTTCTGATCCGGGGTATACATTAGTTTTGAGAGCCAAAGAAAGTGGGGTTCTCGTCAGGCCCATACCAGGCCCTTCTGCACTGATTGCTGCTTTATGCGCCAGCGGCGTTGCAAGTGACACGTTTATCTTTGAAGGCTTTCTGCCTGCTAAGAAAAAGGCTAAAGAAGAGGTGCTGCAATCTTATCTTGCTGAGCGGCGCACAGTTATATTTTATGAATCGCCTCACCGGATTTTGGTGACGCTTGAGGCTATGTCCGACGCGTTGGCAGGGCGAAAACTTTGTGTGGCTCGAGAACTAACCAAGCGATATGAGACGATTAAGTACGGTGAGGTGTCTGAAGTTCTGGCTTGGATGAAGGCTGACGAAGATCAAACTAGAGGAGAGTTTGTGTTGGTGCTTGAAGGTTCACAGGAAGAGCCTCTGAGTGTGAGTGATGAGCAAAAGCTCAAGCTTCTAGCGCGTTTGCTTCTAGAGCTGCCGCCAAAAAAGGCAAGTGCTGTCGTGGCGGATGTTGTGGGCGGAAGTAAAAAGGAAATATACAACCTGGCTTTAAGTTTGAAAGAGAAGTGATTGTAAAACCGACGACCGGTTTGCAATTTTGAAGGAATGATGTGATTCGATGTGCTTAGTAGATTGCGAAGGTATTCTTAATCGTGCAAAATATAAGCAAATAATTATCTAACGGATGTAGAGTCATAATGGATAGACTGTTCCGAAATATTTTTCTCCCAGTATCATTTTTGGGCTTGGCGACGGCTTTTCCTGTGCATGCTTTTGAGTTGCTTTCAGAAGGAGCGATGGGGACGGTTTCGGCTGTGTCAGCAAACTCGGCTGAAGATATTGTTAATATAGCTGGTCCTACAGCCGCGGGCTTGACGGTTGATGACGATTATGAAGTGCTGCCTTTTCAGACCGATATCACAATTGAGGATGCTAACCCAGATGAGGTGACTGACGTGCTTGAGTTTGCTTTGACTCAAGAGGTTGAGTCGTGGGCAAGTAATCTCACTATTCAAGACTCTCTAGTTGGAGCTGATACCTCCGCTGATGTGAGTTATGTGGATGAGCTTCCGCCTTCGTCTTTTGAAGATGCTGTTTTCCTTGTTCGAGATGATGAGTTTGATAGCATTGTTTTCGATTCCGATAGTGATCAAGAAGACAATACTAGCTACGAGTTAAGTCGTATAGAGCAAACTGTAACTGTCTTGGAGCAAAACCTGGGCTCGATTCGTTATATCGTTGAGAGGCAGGTAGACTTTGTAGCCACAATTGCTCCTCCGGATCGCGAGGGGCAGGAAGCGTCAATCGGCAGTGGCTATATCTCTGATCTAACGAGTATTAGTAATGTTCGCATTGCTACGGTTCGAGATTAGTTATATTTATCTATTCTTTTCTTGAATTATCTGTATTTCCGTAATACTGTTATTCCTGAGTTTGCCAGGCAATCGCTGCTTAGCTGAGTTTTCAGCATGAGGAGAGGAAAGTCCGGGCTCCACAGAGCAGAGTGCCAGGTAACCCCTGGGGGGCGAAAGCCTACGGAAAGTGCAGCAGAAAGTGAACCGCCTAAGTTCTAGCCTTGGCTAGGAACGGTAAGGGTGAAAAGGTGCGGTAAGAGCGCACCGCATGACTGGCAACAGTTCATGGCGATGGTAAACCCCTCTCGGAGCAAAACCAAATAGGAATTCGTTGGCGTGGCTCGCGCTGAATTCGGGTAGGTTGCTTGAACTAAATGGTGACGTTTAGTCTAGATGAATGATTGTCCACGACAGAACCCGGCTTATCGGCAAACTCTTTACTTTTCCTAGTTAAAAAAATCCCCATTTCTTGTCTTTTAATAAGAAAAAAATCTTACTCTTAAAGTGGTTTCTTAAGTTTTCACGCTATCTTTTTGTTGTTAAAAGATAAGAGTCTCTCTGTGCCTTCCGATTTTGCCTATATCTCTCTAAGTTATTGTGTTTTTTGAGTATTTTTCCCTTTGGCTACCCGTCTATTTTGCTTGATTTGTGGAGTTCTAGTTCCTATAGTGGGTAAAAGTAGAAAAAAGTGGTTAATTTTGGGTATTTTTCAGTTTTTTGTGGGTTTCGAGGCGTAATTTTGTTTTTAGGTAGTCACGCAATCAATATGGATGCTAAAGGTCGCATGGCGATTCCGACTAAGATTCGGGAATCGTTGGCGTCTTTTTGTGATGGCCGTATTGTTGTGACTGCGCATACTGAGGAGCGCTGCTTGCTCGTCTACCCAGAAGATCAATGGAAAGAGATATTGCCTCAAATTGAAAGCCTGCCAAGTTTCAACAAGATTGCGCGACGCACTCAGCGTTTGTTGATTGGTTATGCGACGCCTTTGGAAATGGATGGGAATGGGCGAATTCTTGTGCCGCCAACACTTAGAGAGTATGCAAATCTCGAGAAGAAGTTGATGTTGGTGGGTCAAGGAAAGAAGTTTGAGCTTTGGAGTGAAGACAGTTGGTTTAATTGGTTAGATGAAGCAGATCAGGATGATGATATTCCTGAGCAAATGCTGAATTTGTCTCTGTAATGTATATGTTGATTGAATTGGACACATTGGTATGAGTTGTGAGCAACATATGCACGAGACGGTGCTATTACAAGAAGCAGTTGACTTATTGGTGACGAATTCTTCAGGTGCCTATGTTGATGCAACCTTTGGTCGTGGTGGGCATAGCTCAAAAATACTAGAAGCTTTGGATAAAGATGGCTCGTTGATCGCTATTGACAAAGATTTGGAAGCAATATCTGCGGCACAGAGTCGATTTGTTGATGAAGAGCGATTTTCGATTGTGCACGGCTCCTTCGCAGATATTCGTGAGCATTTGAGAGTTTGTGGGCAAGAGAAAGTTTCGGGCGTGTTAGCGGATTTGGGTGTGTCATCTCCGCAGCTTGATAATGCTGAGAGAGGCTTCAGTTTTATGAATGATGGTCCGCTAGATATGCGGATGGATACCACGCGCGGAGTGAGTGCCGCACAGTGGATCAAAGAGGTCGATGAGAAAGAGATGGTTCAGGTATTTTTCGATTATGGCGAAGAAAAGTTTGCTAGGAAAATAGCTAGAGGTATCAAAGAGGCATTGCTGGGTCAGGAAATTGATACGACTGCAAAACTGTCGAAAATAGTGAAGGACGCGAACCCGTCTTGGGAAAAACATAAGCACCCGGCGACCAGGGTGTTTCAGGCTATTCGAATTAAAGTTAATGATGAATTGAGTGATTTAGAGCGATTGCTGGACGAAGCAAGTGAGAGTTTAGCAGTCGGTGGCCGTTTAGTTGTTATTAGCTTTCATTCACTCGAAGATCGTATTGTTAAGCGCTTTATGCGTGAAAAAGCAAAAGGTGATGCGCCTCCGCCGGGGGTGCCCGTTTTTGAAAAAGATATTGTTCGAGGCTTTAAGCTAGTTGGAAAGGCGATTAAACCGAGTAAAGCAGAAATAGAAAATAACGTTCGGGCGCGTAGCGCTGTAATGCGAGTGTTGGAGAGAGTTTCTGATGAATAGGCTTATGTTGTTAATGTCTAGATTGACGTCGGTAGTTCGCCACGGTGAACGCGGCGTTGAGGCGGTGCGGGAAAACTCTTCAGAGATGACGGTGATGGAGCGAATGGCTTTGGCCCTAGATGGCTTGCTTCATTTGTTAAGGCAGGTTTCCTTTAAAGGTTTTGTGGTGACCGGCATGTTGTTACTGATAATCGTCTTGTCAGCAATTGGTGTTGTGTACTCTTCTCACTTGAGTCGGCAGCTATTTGCAGAGCAAGCAATTTTGCTAGAAAAAAATGATCAGCTTCAGCTCGAGTGGGCGCAATTGTTATTAGAACAAAGTGCATGGAGCTCGCCTAATAGAATTGAGTCAGTGGCGCGCGAAAGCTTGGGTATGGAAGTGCCAGAAACTGAAAAAATCCAGTTAATTTACTAACTATAAATAAAAGAGTGCTGATTAGTGAATCGCTCAAAAGACATTTCTAAAAGCAATTTAGCCTGGCGGTATTGGTTTCTGCTGGG
>NZ_LWGJ01001152.1:0-3963 GCF_001635845.1 Oleiphilus sp. HI0132
GGTGTTATGGTGTTCGGCAATAACTTGGCAGATATGCTCAGGGAGGTTCCATGACTTGGCGGTGAAATAACCGACGACACAGTGATTGGTGTTGAATTTTTCATTCTCTAAGTCAATGACTCGCTCATGCTGGCCGGAATAAGTTTTTTCCATGACGGTGATATAATCATCGAAGCGTGAAAGCATGAGAGGAATACCCGCATTATGGAACAAGCCTAATGCATAAGCTTCGTCTGGCGTGCGGTAGCCGACTTTTTTGGCAACCGCTGCGCAGACCATCGCTATGTCGTTTGCGGTATCCCAAAAAGAGGTTAATTCAATGATGGCTTCATCTGACATTTCACCTTTGATTGCCAGGCCATTCAAGATATTAATAACGGTATGAATACCCAGTAGTGATACCGCTTGCTCAATGGAGGTGATTTTATTTGCCAGACCATAAAATGGTGAATTAACAAATTTCAGCATGGTGCCGGATAAGCCAACATCCTTCGCGATTAAATTGGCTATTCGTTGAATATCCGGGGCCGGCATGATCTGTTCCATTTGTAAGTCCACAAGAATCTGGGGTTGTGGAGGTACATGAATGCCTTGAAGAATTTTTTTGACCTGGGCTTCGGTGAGTTGGTTGCTCATAATTTGCTGCTGCCTGTGACTTGCTTTATTACAAATACTGATAATTAACCTAGTAATTGTAGGATGAATTGAGAAATAAGCTAACGATGAGCAGAATAAAAATGGGCCTAAATCGGCTTGCTTGATATACTGCCGCCCAATTCAAGCTAACTAAAATATCGAGAGGTGTACGATGACTGACCAGCCTAAAACGCTTTGCCTGAATAAAGGGGCTGACAAGAGACTAAAACAGGGTCACCTCTGGATATATAGCAATGAGATTGATACCAAGCAAAGTCCCTTAAAACAGTTTGCGCCAGGCGAACAAGCTATTGTGGTCAACCAGGCGGGTAAAGCGATTGGCCGGGCTTTTATTTCTCCTGCATCACTCATCGCTGGTCGAATGATTAGCCGGGACCCTGCACAGGCAATGGACCAGTCTTTGCTCAGGCACAGGTTAAAGATCGCTTTGTCCCTCAGAGAGCAAGCCTTTGATGGGAATTCTTATCGCTTGGTTTATGGTGATAGTGATATGTTGCCTGGCCTGGTGATTGACCGCTTTAAAGACGTATTTGTTGTTCAGATTTCGAGTGCTGGAATGGAGTCTTTAAAGGATGAAATCGTTTCGGCACTTGAGAAGGTTTGTCGACCGAAAACGATTTTGTTTAAAAATAATGGCAAGATGAGATCTGCCGAGAATCTCGAGTCCTATGTTTCGCTTGCTATGGGAGAGGAGCTTGAAGACGCCGAACTGGAAGAGAACGGTGTTCGTTTTCTTGCACCAGTTATGAAGGGGCAAAAAACAGGCTGGTTTTATGATCACCGCATGAATCGGGCGCGCTTAAAAGACTATGTTAAAGGTAAGCGCGTGCTGGACTTGTATAGCTATGTGGGCGGTTGGGGAGTTCAAGCCGCTGCATTTGGGGCTGAGTCGGTTACCTGTGTAGATAGCTCTTCAATGGCGCTTGATTACGTTGAGAAGAATGCGGCACTAAATGACTTGTCTGACAAGGTAAGTTGTATTGAGGGTGATGTCTTTGACGTGTGCAAGCAGTTGAAGCTTGAAGGTGAGAAATTTGATGTTGTTATCGCTGATCCACCAGCATTTATTCCTAAGCGTAAGGACCAGAAAGCGGGTGAGATTGCTTATCAACGTTTGAATCAGCTTGCGATGCGCCTGCTAGAAAAAGATGGTTTACTGGTTTCTGCGTCGTGTTCTATGCACCTTTCGCGAGAAGCCTTGATGAAAGCTATTGCGGTAAGTGGCCAGACTTTGGAAAAGCGCTTACAAGTAATTGAGCAGGGCGGCCAAGGTGCAGATCACCCAATACTGCCAGTAATTCCGGAAACAGAATACCTGAAATCAATTTTCGTCAGAGTTTTGCCAGCATCGTAGTTTGATTAAATGAAAGTGCGATGCAGGGCTTAGTTTTGTCTCGTGCTTTCTAGTGTTTCAATGACGCGATTTGCAAGGCTTATTCTTGCGGCGATACTACTCTTGGTATCGTGCATAGCTTGCTTGCCGATCAGCATTTGAATTTGCCGACAGGCTTCGAGTTCTACTTCAGCAATTTGACGAAGTGATGCTCTGAGTTCTTCTTCAGGAATGGTGGCAAGTGCTGCTGGATAGTAGCCATCGAGCCTGTTCCAAGAAACGCTAAAAGCTTCGATATCTTGTTTGAGCAGTTTGCTTAGGAGTTTGAGGTATTTTGCTCTACGCTTGGCGCTTTGGTTCTGACTTTTGCTAGTGTTCTCGATTGAAAAGTCTGCAACGATTCTCGGGTTTCCACTCTCGCCAAAAAGCATAAACTCTAAAGCATGAAAGCCTAAGGCAACATAGGCAGAATCTCCGAGTAAATGCTCCTGATTAAGGCTATCCTTGGTCAATTCGATTTCAGAGTGAATTAAACCGCTTAGCGGGTAGCCTTGGACCTTATCTAAATAGCCAGGAATCAAAGGGTACTGATCAATGCGGTTGTGGTTCGTATGAACGAGTTCAGGAGAGCTGAGAGTCACATCCAAAACCGGATGTATGATGTTCAGGCTTTTTAGCCATTGTCTAAGAAGTCTAGTCGAGATATATGTATCGTGAGCTAGACTCCACTGCTGATGAGCTTCCTGTAGAGATTCTTTCGATGGCTGAGTCGTTAGTTTGTCGATAGAACTTTGTAGCTTAGCGGCTGCGTTGCTGGTTTCAGTAAGTAATCGATTACTCTCTTTAACCATTTGGTCGATCAAAGAGGTGGAGAGTGTTGCGATTTGACGGTTGCCAATATCTGACGATTGCTTGTTTATTGCTGAGCTTGTTTTGCTGGATGTGATATCTGGCGTTGAGGGTTCACTGCAGCCGAATAGCGCTAAACAACAGAAAGTGGTGAATAAGCCCCTGATCATGTCTTTTTTCTTAGCTTCTGAGAGTTTGTATTGGCCAGCCATTTTGTTCACTATATTCTCTTAAGGTGTCATCCGGGTCGATAGAGACTGGCGTGCTGACCAGCTTTAATAAAGGCAGGTCATTATGTGAATCGCTATAGAAAAAAGAACCTTTGAGTGTATGGTGATTCGTCTCTAACCACTCGTTCAAACGCGTAATTTTCCCTTCTTTAAAGCTGGGTGTGCCGCTTACCTTGCCTGTATATCGACCGTCGACTTGCTCGGGAAGGGTCGCTATCAGTGTATCAATGCCAAAAGCCTGAGCAATAGGCTCAGTAACAAAGTGGTTTGTGGCGGTAATAATCAGGAGAGTATCTCCGGCAGCTCTGTGTTTTTCAACAAGCTTGATTGCCTTATCAAGCATAAGTGGTTTGATTTTCTCCAGAAAAAACTCTTCTCGCCATTTCAGCAGTTGCTCTGTCGGATGTGCGGCGAGTGGGCGAAGCGCGAATGACAGGTATTTGAGGATGTCGAGTTCACCATTTTGGTAATCCAAAAGAAATTGATCATTGGCCTCTTTGTAAACTTGAGCGTCGACAATAGACTTTTCGACGAGAAATTCGCCCCAGGCATGGTCGCTATCACCCGCGATTAATGTGTTGTCTAAGTCGAAAATTGCCAGTGCCACTTATGTACTCCCCCGAGAGTGTTTTATGCTAAATAACGACCAATCACAAAGGGTCGATTTCGATGAATAGAAAATCATATCAGATCATCTCTTTAAAAACTCATTAAGATCTTAAAAGTAGTCTAGAATTGATTGATATATCTAGCATAATTAATTATTTGCCCGCTCATGGGTTTGCTGTATCGGGCAAATTCTGAAAGAATGAAGGCAATGTAAATATCTATAGACGGGAAATTAGAGAGTGATAGATTCTGACGGTTTCAGATTAAATGTCGGAATTATTCTCG
>NZ_LWGJ01001153.1:0-18689 GCF_001635845.1 Oleiphilus sp. HI0132
GGTGCATAAAGTTGTTCGTAAGATAAAAGCTTCTAATGAGTTATGGCATAAAGCTTTGGGAAGTATTGATACGCCAGAAAAGTTTGATGCCAAGCGCTTCACGATGGCAAAGAAAGTTTGGGGTGAAATGAAAGCGACAGACTCACGCGAGTGTCGAAACTGTCATGACTTCGAAACCATGTTGCCAGAAAACCAAAAGCCTCGCGCTCGTAAACAGCATTTGAATGCCATGACAGCAGGTAACACTTGTATTGATTGCCACAAAGGTATTGCGCACAAGCCTGTGCATGATGAGTTGACTGACGAAGAAATTGACGAACTCACTACACCAGACCCAGAAATCGCAATCGGTATTCCGGCTCACTGGCAAGAATTTTTAGATAAAGAAGCTGCTGCTAAAGCAGAGAAGAAGCGTTTAGCAGAAGAAGCGGCTAAGAAAGCAGCAGAACAAGCAGCGAAAGCAGCGGAAGAGGCAAAGGTTGCGGCAGCTTTAGCTGCAGAGAAAGCTAAGAAAGAGGCTGCAAATAAGCCTAAGAAAACTGAGGCTAAAAAGGCTCCCGCCAAGAAAACTGCTGCAAAATCATCTATCAATTGGGCTGCAGTACCTGCAAGAGAAATCGGTGTTTTCTATCCTGGCCAGGCGTCAATGGAGTGGGTATTAGGACGTAAGCATGGTGGTAAGCGTTCATTCACGAAAGGTGATCGCTGCATGGACTGTCATGAGGAAGAAGTTGCAGATATTGGACAAAAGATTGTGACAGGCGAGAAGCTGGAAGATCAGGTGATTCCCGGTAAGCGTGGCAGCATTCCAGTGGCGGTTAAAGCAGCACATGATAGCAAGAGCTTATATATGCAATTTACTTGGGAAGATACTGAACACCAGCCAGCACCCTTTGCAGAAGGTGGCAAGATGGATGCGATGAATCAAATGAAATTGGCCTTTATGTTAGCGACTGACGAAGTTGAGTACGCAGATCGAGCAGGTTGCTGGGGAACCTGTCATGCCGATGCCGATGACATGCCTTTCGCGCCTGAGGGTCAGAGTGTAACTAAGTATCTAAAAGAGAGCCGTACGAAGATTGAGCTTAAAGGCCGAAACAAAAAACCGCTTGGTGGTTGGGATAAGCGTAAGGAAGACGCTGAGATCAAAGCAGAATTTGACGCTCAGCACTTCATGGATATCGTGCGCTACAAGTCGGGTGACAAGAGTATTGAAGACGGCAGTATCTTGGCAGACCGCTTGATGAACGAAGGTGTGATTAGTGAAGCGATAGCAAACAAAGTTGGCAATAAGTGGGTGGTTGAAATCAAGCGTCCTCTGGTAGCTGACGGTGACGGCAATATCAGTCTGGACACTGCTCAAAGCTACAACTTTGGTTTCGCGATTCATGACGATTACAGCAACGGCCGTTTCCATCATGTATCACTTGGGTACAAATTGGGCTTCGATAATGCCGATGTAGAAATCAATGCAGTTAAGCAATAAAAGCTAGTAAATAAGAAAACGGTGAGCGTTATGTGGATGAGATCAGTCAAAAAAACAGGTAAGGGATTGGCAATAGTGCTATTCGCGAACTTGTTGCTGGCGGGCGTCTCATCTGCAGAACTTGTTGAAGTAAAGACACACCAGATGCGTTTCATACCGGAAGTTGTAACAGTCAATATTGGCGATACGGTGCGTTGGCTGAATGTCGAGAAGAGGCAGTATCACAGCGTATGGTTTGAAGGTTTGGGAGAGCCTGAAGGTGAATACTTCTGGCCCGAAGAAAGCGTTGAACGCTTATTTGATCGCGCTGGTGTCTTTGACTATCGCTGCGGACCTCATCCACAGATGAGGGGCAAGGTTATTGTTAAAAAAGCTGAGCTGAAAGTTTCTGAAGAGCGTGCACTGGAACTGGACTATTTAGTGAAACAAGACTGTGGATCATGTCATGGGATGCTGTTTAAAGGTGGTTTAGGCCCGGCTTTGTTGCCGGAAAATATCAAGGCATATTCGGTTGAAGACTTAATGGCTGTCATCCTACATGGTCGCCCTGGAACGCCAATGCCCCCATGGAAAGCTATTTTGTCTGAGGCGGATGCTAACTGGATTGCTAAAGCTTTGAAGTCGGGAGAAATGATAGATGCGAATTAAAAGCCTTGCAGTGGCCTTACTAAGTATTAGTTTGGGGGCGTGTACTTGTTTGCATACCCAGACGGAGCCCAGGGCAACAGGTGACATGGGCGTCATTATTGAACGTGCTACTGGAAGCGTAAAGATCATCGATACCAGTGACAAGAAGCCCGTCGGCAGCATAGATCAATTGGGAGACCTTTCGCACGCTTCCGTTGTTTTTTCTCGTGACGAACGGTACGCCTATGTATTTGGTCGCGATGGTGGCTTAAGCAAGATCGATATCTTGACTGAAGAGATCAGTAAGCGAGTGATTCAAAGCGGTAATAGTATTGGCGGTGCCATTAGTCAGGATGGATCTTTAGTAGCTGTTTCCAACTACACGCCTGGTGGCGTAAAGGTCTTCGATAGCGAAACGCTTGAGTTGGTGGTGGATATTCCTGCGACAGAATTCATTGACCCAAGAAGCGGTAAAAGCAAACGCTCTAAAGTTGTTGGTTTGGTGGATGCACCCGGAAAGAAATTTGTTTTCAGTCTCTTCGATACGCATGAAATATGGGTGGCAGACTTTTCAGGGGAAGACAGCTCTAAACCCCAACTTACCAAGTACCGAGATACTGGCTTACAACCTTATGACGCACTGATCTCACCCGATGGCCGTTACTACATCGCAGGCTTGTTTGGTGAAGATGGTATGTCGAAACTTGACTTATGGCACCTTGAAAACCCGCCAGAAAAAATATTGCCAAATTACGGCCGGGGAGAGCAGAAGCTACCCGTCTACAAGATGCCTCACCTGGAAGGTTGGGCTGTTGCAGGCAACTATGCATTTGTTCCTGCCGTTGGGCAGCACCAAGTATTGGTGGTGGATATGAACACTTGGCAGCAAGTAGACAAAATCGATGTGCATGGTCAGCCAGTGTTTGTCATGGCTAGACCGGATGGTCGCCAAATTTGGGTGAACTTTGCCTATCCAAATAATGACACGCTCCAAGTAATAGATGCTGAAAGCCGCTCATTATTTAAAACACTAAAACCTGGAAAGGGTGTGCTTCATATGGAGTTTACTTCACGTGGTGAGCATGTGTGGGCTTCTGTCAGAGATTTAAACTTGGTGAATATCTATGACACCGAAACCTTGGATTTAATAAATCAGTTTGAGGCGACAAGTCCTAGTGGGATTTTCTTTACCTCTCGGGCGCATCGTTTGGGCTTATAAAGCTCCGGTCGCTCCAAAAACAAGAACAGTGAGAAAGAAAGGTGATGTGATGAATATACAAGCTCCTAGCAATACAGGTATTGAACCCGAAAGAGTCGTTCTGGATGACTTGAGCAGTAGTTTATTAGATTCCTATCAACGTAACTTTCCTATCACTTCACGGCCCTTTGCCGACATGGCAGAGCAGTTGAATTGCTCCGAACCAGATGTATTGACCAAACTCTTGGCACTTAAAGATAGCGGTATGCTGACGCGCATAGGGCCGGTATTTGACCATAAGCGAGCCGGGGCTAGTCTCTTGGCGGCTGTGAGCGTTCCATCTGAGCTGACAGAAAAAGTAGCTGCCCAGATTAACGAATATGAAGAGGTGAATCATAACTACGGACGAGAGCATAGTTATAATCTGTGGTTCGTTGTTACGACACCGACTCCCAAATTTCTGGACTTGATACTGGATGATATGGAAAAGACGATTGGCTTTCCAATCCTACGCTTGCCAATGGAAAAGGCTTATCATATCGACTTGGGGTTTCATGTGGGTGATAGAAAAACGGATCGCCCCTTCACTCAGCACCTTCATAACACGAATAACCGTGAGTCTGGCGAAAAAATTAGACTCATTGAGAGCGGTGATGTCCTTTCTGATTACTTGCAACAGCGACTTCGAGAGCTAATACAAGATGGTTTTCCTTTAACCCGGAAGCCTTTTGAGCGCCTGTCACAGACGCTAAGCCAATATCAAGGTGAAGAGTGTTCAGCTGTTACCGAGTTGCAGGTGATAGATACGCTCAATTACTGGGTACAAAGCGGCCTGATTAAGCGTATAGGGTTGATTACCAATCATCACAAACTTGGTTTTAAAGAAAATGCCATGGTGGTCTGGAATATTCCAGAAGATCAAACTGACAGGATTGGTAAGATTTTTAAAGAATCCGGTTTGGTGAGCTTGTGTTATAAGCGTCGAAGACAGTTACCTGAGTGGCCCTATAATCTCTACTGCATGATTCACAGTCGGGACCGGAATCTGGTTGCAGAACATATTGAAAAACTGGTAGGGCTGGCCGAGCTTAAAAATACTGAGAAAAACATTCTATTTAGTACGCAGCAATATAAGCAAAAGGGTGGAGTTTATACGCGCTCGCAAAGGCAGCATAAAATTGAAATAGCCTCACCCGCTGCGAACCTGGCTTCGCTTGTTGCACCCTTATCACTTGCGGGGAATCATTCATGAATGCCATGGATTTGAAGATCATAAACCGTCTCCAGTATGGTTTTCCTATTTGTGAATACCCTTTTGCCGAAGTTGCAAAAGAGCTGGACATAAAAGAATCAGAGTTGATCGACCGAGTTGAGAAGATGCGTGCCGATAAAACGCTAACGCGCTTTGGCCCAATGTACCATGCAGAGCAGTTGGGTGGTGCACTGTCACTTGCGGGTATGGCGATACCGGAAGAGCGCTTTGATGAAGTAGCTGAAATCGTCAATGGCTTTCCCGAGATTGCTCACAACTACAAACGGACTCACGAATTGAATATGTGGTTTGTGATTGCAACTGAGGAACAGGAAGGTAAAGGGCGAGTGATCGAAGAAATTGAACGTCAGACAGGATTTAAGGTCTACGACATGCCGAAGAAGGAGGAGTTCTATGTTGGATTCTATCTCGACCTCGAATGATTTTTATCGCCCTCAAGCGGAGGACTTACCTATGGAGGAGGAAGAAAACTACTCACTATCGAGTATAGATCGCGAGTTGATCGTCTTGACTCAGGAGGGTTTGCCTCTTGCCCCACGACCTTATCATGTGCTGGGTTTGATGTTGAATATATCTGCCGATGAGGTGATGGCGCGTCTGCAACGTATGTTAGATGAAGGGATTATTCGAAGAATCGCTGCAGTACCCAATCACTACAAACTGGGCTTTAAAGTAAACGGTATGACTGTGTGGGATGTGCCCGACGAAAAGGTGAGTGAATTAGGACAAGCTTTGGGCGATTTATCCTTTGTTAGTCACTGTTATCACAGGCCCCGCCACTTACCGCTATGGAGGTATAACCTCTTTGCCATGGTTCATGGTAAAACTAAACAAGAAGTTGCGAAATATATAGAGCAGATCAATCAGCTATTGGGTGATGACTTACGAGCGAGCGATGCGCTCTACAGTACCAAAATATTAAAAAAGACCGGTCTACGAATCGGTCAGAGAGAAGCGCCACCTAGCGCTAAAAAGACCTGAACAGAGACCAATAGAATAAGGCGGAGTGCCATGTTTAGAATTAGCCAGTACATGAAAATTCTGCACGATCAAACGCCATTAGGGCCATTGCGAAAGCCGCCAGGACCCGTCGTTATCTGGAACCTGATTCGGCGTTGTAACCTAACCTGCAGGCATTGCTATTCCATTTCGGCAGATACTCACTTTCCAGGCGAACTAAGCACCGAAGAAGTCTTTACCTTGATGGATGATTTAAAGGCTTACGGTGTACCCGTCTTGATTCTTTCGGGCGGGGAGCCTTTGCTTCGGGATGATATCTTTGAAATTGGAAAAAGAGCGAAAAGCATGGGCTTTTATGTTGGCTTGTCGAGCAACGGTACCCTAATCGACGAAGACAACATTAAGAAAATAGCTGAAGTTGGTTTTAATTATGTCGGTGTCAGCATCGACGGCTTGCGTGAAAATAATGATGAATTTCGCCAGATGCAGGGTGGTTTTGATGCGGCCTTAAACGGAATTAAACTCTGTCGAGAGAACGGTATTAAAGCTGGCTGGCGCTTTACACTGACGGAACAAAACAGTGACGATTTAACTGCGCTGCTCGATATAATGGACGAGCATGGCGTAGAGAAGTTTTACTTATCCCACCTTAACTATTCCGGCCGTGGTAAGCGCAACAGTAAGCGTGATGCCTATTTTCAGACAACGCGTGAAGCTATGGATCTGCTATTTGACCGAGCCTGGAATGATGTTGTTTCTGGCAAGGTGACTGAATATGTTACCGGGAACAATGACGCTGACGGTGTTTACCTACTTCAGTGGGCTGAAAAGCGTTTTCCAGAACGTGCGCCACTGTTAAGAGAGCACCTTGAACGCTGGGGGGGTAATTCTTCAGGAATTAATATTTCCAATATCGACAACTTGGGAAATGTTCACCCCGATACTTTCTGGTGGAGTCATCACCTGGGTAATGTCAAAGAACGCCCGTTTTCAGATATTTGGCAAAATACCGACGATGAATTAATGCTGGGGCTACGCATGAGTCCACGTCCTATTGAGGGACGTTGTGCCAAATGTGATTACTTTGCGATATGTGGTGGTAATACTAGGGTGCGAGCTTTCAGTAGTGATGGTGAATATTGGGGAGAGGACCCGGGCTGCTATCTGGATAATCAGGAAATTGGTTTGTCAGAAGACGATATTGATGGTGCCGAGGCAGTTAATACGCACTTGCTTGAAAGTACAAACGCTACACCTCAGGCTGTTTAGGAGAGGCTTATGAATCAAGATAATTTTTCCAATGCTGGCCTAAAACGCCCACAAGAATTGTTTGCTAAAGGTTCTGAAAATAGACGACCTTTTCTACCCGGAGAAGTTGCTCTGATCGGCGCCGGACCGGGTGATCCTGAACTGTTAACCATAAGGGCTCATCGCTTAATCAAGCAGGCTGACTGTGTTATTTATGACCGCTTGGTCAGTGCTGAAGTGATGGAATTAGTGTCGCCCAGGGCAGAGTGTATTTATGTGGGTAAGAAAAGTGCCGACCATGCTTTGCCCCAAGAGCAAATAAACCAGTTGATTGTCGAAAAAGCGATGAGCGGCAAGAAGGTTGCTCGTCTTAAAGGCGGTGACCCTTTTATCTTTGGTCGTGGTGGTGAAGAGGTTCAGGAACTGTTGGATGCGGGGGTTGCTTGCCGAGTCGTCCCAGGTGTTACCGCTGCTTCAGGTTGTACGACTTATTCCGGCATTCCATTAACTCACCGGGATTTTGTTCATGGTTGCACTTTTATCACGGGCCATCTTCAGGATGATACGCTGGATTTACCTTGGCAGGCTTTGGCACGTGAAGATCACACTGTTGTGATTTACATGGGTATTAAAACATCACCAATACTGTCTAGAGAGTTAATTAATAACGGCTTGGCCGAAGACATGCCGGTTGCCCTAATCAGTAACGGCACCACAGAGAATCATCGAACCTATCGAACCAATATTTCAGATTTGCCAGAATTTGTTCTAGCGAACCAAATCAAGCCGCCAACACTGATTGTTATTGGCCGAGTGGTAAATGCTTTGGATACCGAAGGTTTTGATCAGGCTACTTTGCTTGATGAAGCCACCAGGCATGAACAGATGATGACTAAGGTAGGTTGATTGTGAGACAGCTGTTATTTCTCTTAAGTCTATTTTCCTCGTTTGCTATTGCAGGCTCACCGGAGCTCGCGTCTGAGCCCGAAGTAAATATCAATAGCAGAATGGGGCAGGAGCGATACCAAACTCATTGTCAGGCCTGTCATGGTGAGAATCGTTTGGGTGCAATGGGCCCGGCTTTACTTCCTGGGAACCTCAAGCGCTTGAGAAAAAATAAAGCGCTAGATGTCATTAAAAATGGCCGCGTAGCGACGCAAATGCCAGCATTTATGAGTACGCTTAATGACGCGGAAATCGAAGCTTTGGGTGATCTGATCTATACGCCTTTGAAAGAGATGCCGAAGTGGGATTTGAGTGATATTAATCAGTCTCAAAAAGTCTTTTTCAAGCCTGGCGACTTAGGTGAAAAGCCGGTTTTTGAAGCCGATATGATGAACTTGTTCATTGTCGTTGAGCTAGGTGATCATCATGCAACGGTTTTGAATGGTGATACATTTGAGCCTATCCATCGTTTTAAAACCCACTTTGCCTTACATGGTGGGCCAAAGTATTCACCTGATGGTCGCTTTGTTTACTTTGCTTCACGTGATGGCTGGGTGAGCAAGTTTGATATCTATAATCTAAAGATTGTTTCTGAAGTCAGGGTGGGGATTAATACACGTAACCTCGCTGTATCGAGTGACGGCCGCTATGCCATGGCGGCGAATTACCTTCCGAATAACTTGGTGATCCTGGATACCAAAGATCTGTCTCCCATTAAGGTGATTGATGTTAAGGATAAGGATGGTAATACGTCGCGCGTCAGTGCTGTCTACAATGCACCGCCAAGAAATAGCTTTATTGCTGCCTTAAAAGATATAAAAGAGGTTTGGGAAATAAACTATGAAGACAAACCTCCTGCCGGTTTCGTTGGTTGGGAGCATAGCTATCACAAAGAAGCGGGGGACGTTGTTACACCTGAACCTTTCCCGATTCGAAAGGCCAAAGTGTCAGCCTATCTAGATGACTTCTTTTTTAACCAGGACTATAGCTTACTCTTCGGTGCCTCACGTGAAGGCGAGGGGATTATCGTCTCGCTAGATGCCCGCAAAGAAATTGGTGAGCTAGATGTCCCGGGTATGCCGCACTTGGGGTCAGGGATTACTTGGGATTATCAAGGCAAAGAAGTGATGGCAACGCCGAACCTAAAGGACGGAAAGGTCAGCATTATCGATATGGATAACTGGCAGACAATTAAGCATATCGAAACAAAAGGGCCAGGCTTTTTTATGCGTAGCCATGAGAAGACACCTTATGCCTGGGTCGATGTTTTCTTTGGACCAAACAAAGACCTTATGCACGTTATCGATAAATCGACATTGGAGATTGTTAAAACACTGCAGCCTATTCCCGGCAAGACGGCGGCTCATATTGAATTCACCAAAGATGGTCGCTATGCCCTGATGAGTATTTGGGATATGGACGGTGCGTTGATTGTCTATGATGCGCAAACGCTTGAGGAAGTGAAACGCTTGCCGATGACGAAGCCTTCGGGGAAGTATAATGTCTTTAATAAAACCACTTACTCCCGTGGCACGAGTCATTAACATGATACTTTAAAGGGCGATGGGCATGAGATTCAGATCTTTAATATTAGGCAGTATTGCAACCATTGTGATCCTGCTAAGTGCTCAGCTCGCCTATGTATTAATTGCCTCTTATATCGGTCAAGCTGCTTCAAACTCCACATTAATTGGTGAACACAAAGACCTGATGTGGTTCTTTCTCAGCATATGCTCATATGCGCTAAGCTTCTTTTTGGGTGGTTTTATTACATCCTTAACGGAGAGCGGTGCGCCCGTGCTGAATGCCGTAACGGTAGGGTTTATCGTCGCCATGTTATCAATGCTTAGTGTTGGCGACCTTAGTGTGCTTAATACTCGGGCATTGATCATGGTGTTCTTCGGCGTCGCATTCGCCTTTCTTGGCGGCGTTTGGGGCGCGGGAGTCTTTGCTAGAAAGCTAGTCTGATTCTTTTCCGTTTGCTGTTCACAACCTGTAACCCCCTAGCTTTGCTTATAGGGTTACACCCCCCTCTCTATTTTTGTCTAGTACTAGCCTGCCAACGAGCCGGAGAGGGTGTAGCCAACAGGTTGGTTGAGGCTATGGTTCTGACCCGATTGAAGCTGTGTGGCTTGTTTAAGCCTTTCTAATTCTCTGTTGTCATTTTAACTCACGGGTGTCATTTAGACTTCTTTAAAGTGTTGTCATAATGAAGGTTTATCAGAAAAATAACAATAAAAACAATGATCTATATCCTGGTACGGTATTTGTAATAGCTAAGTCGTGAGCTTGTTTTTCTGTCCCAATAATTGAATGTCAGAAAAGCATATCAAGGAGGAGGGTTCACATTACAAGTGGGGTGACCGTCAAGGGTATACCGGGTTTTCAAAGGCTCGGTAGCCGTTACTAAAAGCGGCGCAAGAGATAAAAACAGGAGGCAAACATGGCTGATAACTTTACCAAAGGAATGGCCCGAAATATTTATTATGGTGGTGGGGTGTTCTTCTTCCTGCTGCTTGTCGGGCTGACCTTTGACACAATGCGGATATTGCCGGAGCGAGATCATCGGGAAAATATTACCGAAGCTGTCGTGAAGGGCAAAGAAATATGGGAAAAGAACAATTGTATCGGTTGTCACAGTTTGATGGGGGAAGGGGCTTACTTTGCACCTGAACTTGCAAATGTATTTGATCGATATGGTGCCGGTGATGAGGCGGTATTTGAAAGCTTCATGCAAAACTGGATGGCGATTCAGCCATTAAATGTTCCAGGTCGCCGTCAAATGCCTCAGTTCCATTTATCAGAAGAGGACGTACATAACGTTTCTCAATTCCTGATCTGGACCTCGCGCATTGATGACAATGACTGGCCACCGAATAAGCAAGGTTAGGGAGTTGCTATGAAATACGAATCGCAGAGTGTTGCAAAAAACTATTTTATTTTCGCCATGGTTCTGTTCGCAGGTCAGGCGGTATTCGGGCTCATTATGGGTCTTCAATATATCGTTGGTGACTTTCTAGCAGGTGCTATTCCGTTTAACGTTGCACGTATGGTGCACACGAACTTGCTCATCGTTTGGCTATTATTTGGCTTTATGGGAGCAACTTACTACCTTGTCCCAGAAGAGAGTCAAACTGAACTGTATAGCCCCTTGCTTGCCAAAATCCTGTTTTGGGTGTTTGCCGCAGCCGGCGTTGCGACCATTCTAGGTTATTTGCTAGTGCCTTATAGCACCTTGGCAGATATTACTTTTAATGAACTCTTACCGACCATGGGGCGAGAATTCCTTGAACAACCGACGATTACTAAAATTGGTATTGTCATCGTTTGTCTCGGGTTCATCTTCAATGTAGGTATGACCATCCTTAAGGGCCGTAAAACAGTTATCAATATGGTATTGATTACAGGTCTGATTGGTTTGGCTGTGTTCTTTTTATTCTCTTTCTATAACCCAGGTAATTTGGTTCTTGATAAGTTCTTCTGGTGGTGGGTTGTTCACCTATGGGTTGAAGGTGTTTGGGAATTGATCATGGGTGCTATTTTGGCTTATACCTTGATCAAAGTGACTGGCGTTGACCGTGAGATAATAGAGAAGTGGTTGTATGTGATTATTGCTTTAGCACTGATTACCGGCCTGATAGGAATGGGGCACCACTACTTCTGGATCGGCCCGGGTGAGTACTGGTTGTGGCTGGGTTCTATCTTCTCAGCGCTTGAACCAATTCCTTTCTTCATGATGGTTGTGTTCGCATTCAAGATGGTTCGTGAACGTCGTCATGAGCATGGCAACCAGATAGCATTGACTTGGGCTTTAGGTACTTCGGTAATGGCGTTCTTGGGCGCAGGTGTATGGGGCTTCATTCATACGCTAGCACCGGTGAACTATTTTACACACGGTTCGCAGATTACTGCAGCTCACGGACATCTAGCATTCTTTGGGGCTTACTCAATGATTGTGATGACGATAATGTCCTATTCAATGCCAATTATGCGTGGTCGCCCTCACGGCAACTGTGAAAGAGCACAGAGATTGGAGCGTATGTCGTTCTGGACAATGTGTATCGCAATGTGCGGTATTACCTTGGCCTTAACCGTGGCGGGCGTCTGGCAGATTATTCTCCAGCGTTTACCAGATGACGCAAATGCTCTGAGCTTTATGGCAACTCAAGAACAACTTCATCCTGTCTTCTGGGTACGTTTGTTCTTCGGTGTGATGTTCACTACAGGTGTAGGCATGTTCTTCGCAAGCTTCTTTGTTGGCGATAAGCAAGGTCTAGTTATCCCTGAGGGTGAGCAAAGAGCAGCTTCATAAGTGAAGTGCAAGTTGGCTGAACTTAGGAATAAGCTTAGCCAACTATATTAACCCCACTTAGGTGCAGTTAGATAAAAGGGCTGCACCTTATTCCATAACCATAATCTATGATGTTTAATCAGGTGTTAGATGGAAGAGTTAGTTGGTGAATTTTGGCATCGATTTGTTACGCGACAAGCTTCAACTGAGTTTGAAGATGCGCGCGTAGATTTAGTCGAATTGAGTGCTCAGTTAGCACCCTTTTACCGTGCTCTCGGCGGAAGCCCAGGCAAAGTGATAGAAGGTGCAATGGGACGCGAGCTGAAATTTCGTCGTAGACTGATTCAACGTATGGCGGGGACGCATAAGCGAAGTGAATTGGCATGGCAGGATGAACGTAGTCTGCGTTTGCCAACATCACATGCCTTATTTGAAGACAAAGCTTTAAACGAAGATTTATATTTCTGGTTGACGGCCTTGGCCGCTCAACTACCGAAAGTGACGCACTGGTTTACCGATAACCAGCAAGCGACGCTAGAGATCCTAAAGTCAAAACCGGGGTTAAGAGAGCGGTATTTCCGCCTTGTCGACGCGGTTTTGCCTTTGCGACCTCCTTTGGAAAAATTACAGGGTGAAAGACTTGATCGCGAGCTTGCGATACATCAAGCACTAAAAGACCCAGGGAGCGTCGAAACACTCCCGAAAGCGCCGGGCGACCCTTTCCCGATTAGCCTATGGCTCTACCCAGAACCGATTCATGGGGTTAGTGTTGCACCGATTGAAGAAGATGAAGAAGAGCTGCCAGCTGAAAGCAGCGGTGCCCAGACTGAGAAAGTTCGTGGCCCGCGTAAAGATGCTCAGCGCACCGATGATGCCAAGAAGACCGATGGCTTATTAATCTTTATGCTCGATAGCTTATTCAGCTGGACGGAGCATGTTGATCTAGACAGACCTCAGGAAGAGGATGTAGACGATGATGCCAGTTCCGTTGCAGAAGATCTGGATATTATTACGCTTTCTCGTAAGCGCCGGGCTGGCGCAGCTAAGATCAAGTTCGACCTGGATTTACCCGCCCCGCATAACGATGATTTAGCCATTGGTGATGGCATACGCCTTCGTGAATGGGATTACAGAAAGTCTGTCTATATTGAAGACTTTTGTTTATTGCAGCCCATGCTAGCGGATGACGCCGAGCCAAGTGGCGTTCCTGGTCACTTAACTAAAACTGCAAACCAGCTCAGGCATCGATTCAGCGCTTTGAAATTTCAACAGCATTGGCTTCGCCGTCAGCCTTTAGGTAGCGAGCTGGATCTGGATGCCTGTATCGAATCTATTGTTGAGCCTGATACTAATACAGGCAATGACAACTTTTATAAGCACCGTAAAGAAAGCCAACGAGATATTTCCTGCTTGTTATTAGCGGATTTATCTATGTCGACTGATTCGGGAATCAACTCAAATCAGCGTGTGATAGATATTATTCGAGATAGTATCACCTTGTTTGCCGAAGCCTTGAGCAGTGCAGGGGACCCTTTTGCAATCTATGGATTTTCCTCCATCAAGAACAAACAAGTTCGATATAACCTGTTAAAAAACTTCTCTGAACCTTATGGCGATGCCGCACGTGGCCGAATTCTTGAAATCAAGCCGGGATTTTATACGCGAATGGGCGCAGGTATTCGTCAATCAACTGAAGTGTTAAAAACACAAGCAACTCAAAAGCGCCTCATGTTGATTGTTTCAGACGGCAAGCCAAATGATATTGATCACTACGAAGGCCGTTACGGAGTAGAGGATACTCGTAAGGCGGTTCAGGAGGCCAAGCAGCAGGGCTTGCAACCATTTTGTATTACCATCGATGAAGATGGAAACGATTATTTACCTTACCTTTTTGGTGATCATGGTTATGCAGTGATTAGTGATACTGCGCGTTTACCTGCATTGCTGCCAAAAATTTACTTGAACCTTACAGGTCTATCGTAAGACGACAAGGGTCAAGCTTTTTAAATGGAGAACGACATGCCAACGAATTATCTAGCGCAGGGAAATGAAGTTGTTATCTTCGAGCACGCCGCCAACAATAATTTGCCGGTTTTGATTAAGGGACCTACAGGTTGTGGTAAAACCCGATTTGTTGAGCACATGGCCAAGAAACTTGATCGGCCTTTATACACGATTGCCTGTCATGATGATCTAAGCGCAACAGACTTGGTAGGTCGACACTTAATTGGCAAAGACGGAACCTATTGGCAGGATGGCCCGCTTACCAGGGCGGTGCGAGAAGGCGGTATTTGTTATTTAGATGAAGTCATTGAAGCACGGAAAGATACTACGGTTGTGCTTCACCCACTGTCTGACCACCGTCGCGTTTTACCTGTAGAGCGTACGGGCGAAGAAATTATTGCTCATCCTGACTTTATGTTGGTGATCTCTTATAACCCTGGCTACCAGAACGTAATGAAGGGGCTGAAGCCAAGTACCCGCCAACGCTTTGTTGCGATGGAGTTTGAATACCCCTTGGCAGAACGGGAAACGGTAATCATCTGTCAGGAATCCAATATCGACAAAGATACCGCCAAGAAGCTGGTTAGCCTGGGTGGGGATTTACGTCGCCTAAAAGACTATGACTTGGAAGAAGCGGCATCGACCAGGCTGCTGATTTATACCGCCAAGATGATTAAGTCAGGGCTGAATGCTCGCGAGGCGTGTTTATCGTGCTTGGCTCAACCTTTAACCGACGAGACCGAAACTCTGGCTGCCATTGAACGCTTGGTCATGACCTATTTCTAGGGCGCTAGCGAAAATAAACCTATGAGCATTGAGCAGGAAGTAAGTGCAGGGAAACATGTTCCCGGTGATATCGCTATATGGGTTCTGGTCTTTGCAGAGTTATTTGAATTTGGCTTGTTCTTTATCCTCTATATCGTTGCCAAAGTTCATAACCCGGAGCTATTCAAAACCGGCCCCTTAAGTCTTAATACCAGCGCCGGTATTTTGAATACCTTTATTTTACTGACGAGTAGTTACTTTATTGCCCGTTCAGTAAGAGCGATTCGCCTTGATAAAGCGCAAGAGAGCCGACGTTGGATATGGCTAACCTTAGCGTGCGCAGTGGGATACTGCCTAGTGAAAGCTTGGGAGTATAAATTTAATGAGCTTAACGGCATTGGAGTCGAAACTAATCTCTACTTTAGCGTTTATTACTACCTGACCTTCAATCATCTGCTGCATGTGTTTTTTGGGATGGCTGGTTTGCTGTGGGTACTAACCAGGTCTTACTTTGGGGCGTATTCTGCTAAGCAATATGCGGGTTTGGAGGCAGGTGCGTGTTACTGGCACATGGTTGATTTAGCCTGGATTATTATTTTTCCACTGATCTATGTGATGAGATAGCGATGATTCTACCTCTACCAAGCAAAAGGCACTTACTGCGAATTTGGCTGGCTTTACTGGCTTTGACCTTACTAAGCGTATTGACTGCTGAAACAGCGGACTTCGGTCAAATATCAGTGGTAATTGTCTGTGTTATTGTCACATTAAAAGGGCGGTTGGTGATCGATGAGTTCATTGGTTTGCGTCATGCACACCCGAAAATCAGGAAGGTCATGCTGGGGTACTTTTACTTGATCCCTACTTTAATTGTTTTGGGAGTGATATTTCCGGGAGTGATCATTTCACTCACCTCCTTAAACTAGTCTTTAAGTAAAGAGAGCTTTAATGACTAAAGTCTGTATAAATTCAGAGCCAGAAAAGTCATCGTCCCTACCGGGCGACTTTGCCATTTGGATTTTTATCCTTGCAGAGCTGGGCGTATTTTCTATCTTGTTCATCGCCTATGCCTTTGCTCGAGTATTCAACCTGGAGATGTTCGCTGAGGGGCATCAACACCTTAACCAGCTAGCAGGCATGATTAATACGATTGCCCTAATCACAAGTAGCTATTTTGTCGTCAGGGCTGTTATTGCAATTAAAGAAGGCAAGTCAAACGTCTGCTCTAGATGGATTAACTGGGCACTCCTTGCTGCCTTAGTCTATGTAGGCGTGAAGATGTGGGAGTATACCGAGACCATCGGTGCAGGATATTCTTTGCATGCCAATACCTTCTACATGTTTTACTTTTTGCTGACCTTCTTCCACTTCGCCCATGTGCTCTTAGGTATGGTGATTCTGATTGTGGTATCGAAGAAGGCGAAAAACGGAGACTATAGCTCAGAAGATCACACGGGTGTAGAGACCGGTGCTTCATACTGGCATATGGTGGATTTGCTTTGGATTATTTTATTCCCACTCGTTTATGTGATTCATTAAGGAGTCAGAATCAATGAATGACATTAAAAGGGTAACGCTGGTATGGGGAGTGCTGACGCTTATTACGATCCTCGCCTCTTTGATTGGTAGTTCAGAACAAACAGGTGTGTGGATAGTTTTGGGCTCTATTCTTATGTTGATATTAAAAGGACAGCTAGTCGTCGATCACTTTATGGGGATGCGTGAAGTAATCAAACAATGGCGCTTGATTATGTCAGCGTACTGCATAGTGATCGGAGCGTTTGTCTTTTTAGCGTATTGTCTGAGTATATTTTTATAGTGAAAGTGCCCCTTGGGGCTCTTTCACTACTCTACTGCTCTGTTTCACAATAATGCGCACATAGTTTCTTGAATAAGGGTAGTGATAACAAGCCCAAACCGCCTAGCGCATACATATACATCGCTAAGTATTTGGTAAAGTTGTCGCCATCCAGTCCAACAACGGCTGCAAAGATGATCATTAGCGTCGATACAATGATTATAAATTTACTCATAATGTCCTCCTTGTCTCTCGGAAGCTTAAGAGAGCAATTGGCTCTACTTTCTCATTAAATAGTTTCTATAAGAATAGTTAGAGATTTTGATCTGATCAAATAAGAAAGGGGCGAATTTTTGAGCCCAGAGCTGAAAGGTACGCTGTGATTTTCGCGGCTAAGGCTACCGAGGCTTTACTCAGCGCCAGGGGCTGGGCGTGGAAGGTCAGTACGTGCAACTTTTGTGTCAGCCATTTCTTTCAATACGAATCCGCTCGTAAAAAAGAAAAAGGATGAGGAAGCAAAACTCGCTTTATAGACCTTAGACAAATCACCAAAGAAAATCAGTAGAATCAGAACACAAATCACTGCAGATACGAAACAAAAAAGGCTAGAGATTCTGGATGTTCTTCTTAGAAAACCCATTTTATCTTGATCTGGCATAAGCGTCTCGTAGCGGTAAAAATATGAATAGACATGGACTAAGTTAAAGGCCCAAATATACGCGGCTTGAGCAGAAAAATATATCTTAGCTAGCTTATTGTGGGGTAGGCTTGATCTCAATCAATATCGAATGTTTACTTCAAAGCGCTTAGCTCAGGTCACAGACAATGAATAAACTTTTTATAATCGGTCTGCCTAGAACGGGTACGACGAGTATTAGTGTTGCTCTATTAGCGCATAATTATAAGGTAGCGCATACCGCCTATACTAAACGTGCATTTGAATTGGCCGATGTGGTTTCAGATGCGCCATGCTTTTGTGACTATCAAGAGCTAGACCTGCTCTTTCCCGGTTCTAAATTCGTTTACTTAGATCGAGAATTAAATGTCTGGTTACCCTCGATTCAGCGCTTGCTTCATAAGATGCAAGCAAACTTGGAACTCAAGACAGGTCACTTTAACCCCGTACTTAAACGTAGCTTCCACAAAAC
This sequence comes from Oleiphilus sp. HI0132, assembly GCF_001635845.1. Taxonomy (NCBI): domain Bacteria; kingdom Pseudomonadati; phylum Pseudomonadota; class Gammaproteobacteria; order Oceanospirillales; family Oleiphilaceae; genus Oleiphilus; species Oleiphilus sp. HI0132. The sequence continues at coordinate 17,744 of NZ_LWGJ01001153.1, forward strand.
CTTCGCCTTGCTCGATACAGAAGACCCGATTGCTGAGTCTCATTTAGAAAACTGCTATAGGCAACATCAACAAGAGGTGTTTGACTATTTCTCGGCTAGATCAGATCTACTAAAAATAGATATCAGCAAGCCCAAAAGCTTAGCGACATTGCTAGGTTTCTTAGGTACCTCAACAGAGGGCTGTGGTGAATTTCCTAGACTAAATGTGGGTAAACAGGTAGATAGCTGGAAAGAGTTCAAACATGCTAACAAAGTAAACCCTAATAGTGCGGGCAAGGAACATAGAAAATTCTTTGATTACGTATAGCGCTGTAACATGTTATTTTCCAGCTTAATAATTTCTCATTACTAAGCCAAACTCGAAATAAGGTTATCCAAAGTATGGAGTCACTCCCTATAGCAGAAATAATATTGATATCATTTCTCATGATATTTGCAGTACACCAAATTAGCCGAGTCGTTATTGGAGAAAATGCGGATACTTATCCTTCAGGCATCCTTATCGCGGGAGGTCTATTCTATGTGGCGACAAACGATATATCTTCAGGTATCGCTGCAAGTCTTTCAGCCGCTGCAGGGCATTACTTAAGCGTTTTCCTTTGTAAACGGTTCAATTGGCACGAGAAGAATAAACCTTAATGTTCTTTAGTTAGCGCTCTTCCAGTAATAATTGTAAAAACCAGGAAACCGCCGAAGACGTTGGCAATAAATCAAATCAGCCCTTTTGCATTATCTAGGATGTTCAAAAGAGAGGGGCGGTTTTCTGATGGAAGCTATATAGAATTGAGTCGAACACTGCTGATTCAGATCGAATATTTTCTTATTTCTCTTAATGGTCTATCTTTATAAGGTTAAGGGGTAAACTAAAGGCTTAAAATATTATCCTTCACTGAACATAACAGCTTGTAGTAAGGTATTTTACACTTGCCTTTAGTAGAAGATGGTC
>NZ_LWGJ01001154.1:0-2984 GCF_001635845.1 Oleiphilus sp. HI0132
GCTGATTGGCTGTACAGACGATTGAAAATGCTGAATGGTTTTCTTGTCTTTACTTATTAAATATTTGTTGAAGTTCCAGCTTGGTTCAATACCTGTTTTTTGGGTTAATGATTTGAAAAATTCATTTTTCTTTTCACCAGTGACTGAGCTTGTGGAAACCATGTTGAAAGTTACGCCGAAGTTTATAAAGCATACGCTAGCCGTTTGCTCTTCGGACTTGGATTCTTGATTAAAATCATTCGATGGGAAGCCGACAATTTCAAGGCCCTGATCTTTGTATTTTTGATATAGCTTTTCCAGTTGCTTGAATTGAGGAGTAAAGCCGCAGTGGCTCGCTGTATTGACAACCAGTAATACCTTGTCATTAAATTTTTCGCAAAAATTGACGGTCTTGTGTGAATGCAGTTTGTTTGTTTCAAACTCAAGCATGGGGTCACAGTTTGAATGCTCAAGGCTCGAATACTCTAGGCTTGGATCGGCTGAGCTTGAGAAACTGGCGAGGAGTACGACTATAAAACTCGCCAATATTAAGCTGTTTTGACCTAGGGTTTTCGCAAAAAATGAGTTCATAGTGTATGTACCTGTGTTTCTGCATTTATCTAAGTAGTACGCGTATTGTCTAAAAGTAGATCACCATTACTGCGCTATAGAGTGTCGAGGTTATCTAGCAGTTTTTGAGCGTGCTGCAAAATTTCAGATTGTTGTGGCTCGTCAATACGATGCCATGTTTTATAGGGGAAGGCCATTCTTGGGTTTTTCTTAAACGTTTTTTTATGAGTATCTAAAAAATGCCAGTACAGGCTGTTGAATGGGCACGCTTTGCTGCCGGTTTTTTCTTTTACTGAGTAGTGACAGCTTTTGCAGTGGTCGCTCATTTTATTTATGTAGTTGCCACTAGCAGCATAAGGTTTTGTGGCAATTAACCCACCGTCTGCCGACAGCGCCATACCACGAGTATTGGGTAGTTCGACCCATTCTATTGCGTCTATATAAATACCTAGATACCAAGCGTCTACGTCATCTGGGTTAAGTCCGGTAAGCAAAGCAAAGTTTCCGGTTATCATTAAGCGCTGAATGTGGTGGGCGTATGCGTAGTTGAGTGATTGTGTAATGGCTTTGTTTAGGCAATTCATTTTGGTGTTTCCATCCCAAAACCATTTTGGCAGTGGACGGGTAGCAGTAAGTGCGTTGAGGCTTGAAATTTCTGGCATGTTGATCCAGTACATGCCTCTAACGTATTCGCGCCAGCCTAATATTTGGCGAATAAAACCTTCCACTTGAGCTAAATTTATTTGTGCAATGGAAGGGTTTTGTTGTGATTTCTCAAATGCATTAATGGCAGCTTGAATAACATCAAGCGGGTGTAGCATTTTGGTATTTATAGAAAAACTTAAGCGCGAGTGATATAGGCTCCAAGCATGATCGGAATTTTGCGTCATGGCATCTTGAAACCGGCCAAAATTAGGCAAACAGGTTGTGCAAAAATGCTGCAATATTTTTTTTGATTGCGCACGGCTGCATGGCCACAATAAGTTAGGTTCTTGTTTGCCCATAACCTTGATTTGGTGACGCTTTAAGCGTTGCAATATATCGCTGACTTCATTGGCAAATATTAATGGTTGTGGAATGGCCGCTAGGTCATCTTTTTTGAAGGTGTTGCGGTTATCAGCATCGAAGTTCCATTGGTCGCCAATGGGCTTGTCGTTTTCCATTAATATATTGAAGCGTTTGCGCATGGCGCGATAAAAGTTTTCCATGCGCACATGTTTGCCTTGGTTGAAGTACTTTGGAATATCTTCAAAGGGCAAGATAAAGTGTTCGGTGTCAAAGCAAGTTATTTCAAGGGTTTGTTTTGTTTTTGCTGATAGTTCATTTAATTGTTGTAGCAACCGATATTCGTCTGGTCGCTGATACTGAATTACTGAGCAATGATGAGTTGTTGCGATGCTAATGAGTAGTTCGTTAAGTGTTTTATATTCAGCGGTATCGTCGAGGGTTAAGTGGCGAACATGGTGCCCGGCTTTTATTAATGCTTCGGAAAAGTTTTGCATCGATTTAAAAAATGCACAGGTTTTTTGCACGTGATGTTTTACGTAAGTTTGTTCTTGGTGCAGTTCGGCAATAACATAAAGTACGCTTGGATCTTTCGTTTTAAACCAAGAGTGATCGGCGTTTAATTGGTCGCCTAATATTAAACGTAATGTCTTATAGCTTTGCATGGCGTTTGTCTTTTGGTTTGTGTTTTATTTTAGTTCTTGTTTTTATATTGCGTCGGGCTATATGCACGGCCAGTGGTAAAAGACCTTAATGATAAATGTTTGGTTTTACGACCGCTCACGCGCTGACGCCAGTTTTTGAAGGTCTTTTGTTTTAGTGAAGCGCGCATTAATGAAATAACGCGAGGTTCTGTCAGACCAAATTGAAGCTCAATGGCTTCAAAGGGTGTTCTGTCTTCCCATGCCATTTCTATTATCCGTGATTTTTCATCGTCGGATAATATGGGTTTAGAATGATTACTGAAGTTCGGTTCTGAAGGGTGTGTCATTACCAGTAAGCCTATAAATAAACATTAATGTTTGTTTCTTTTAATAGTCTTACTGATAAAAACAGGTTTTGGATCATTTAAGGGTTAGTGTTTATAAATTAAAAGCATTAGATGGTAGTAGGTCTATTCGACTAAAGTGGTTACCACATGCGGGTTGTTGTGCAGGGTTTTATGCACTGGGCAGCGGTCGGCAATTTGTATAATGCGCTCTTTTTCTTCGGCGCTTAATGGGCCTATTAGTTGCACCTTGCGAATCAGGGCTTCCATTTTTGAGTTTCCATCTTCTGTTTTACTGCAGTCGTCTACGTAATTGCGTTCGTGGGAAAGCGATACTTCAACATGCTCTAGTGGTAATTTTTTGTGGGTGGCGTACATGCGAATGGTCATTGCTGTGCATGCTCCAAGCGCTGCTAGCAGGTGTTCGTATGGGTCTGGGCCG
>NZ_LWGJ01001155.1:0-3779 GCF_001635845.1 Oleiphilus sp. HI0132
GCGTGTGCTTCTGCATGCATCAAATAACTATAATTATAGTTACTTAACTTCAACAGATGCGCCAGCTTCCTCAAGCTCTTTCTTAGCAGCTTCAGCGTCGTCTTTGCTAACGCCTTCTTTAACAGTAGATGGAGCACCATCAACCATTGCTTTCGCTTCTTTAAGGCCAAGACCTGTAAGAGCACGAACTGCTTTGATTACGTTAACTTTCTTATCGCCAGCGCCAGCAAGAACAACGTCAAACTCAGTCTGTTCAGCGGCAGCAGCACCACCAGCGTCACCGCCAGCAGCAGGAGCAGCAGCTACAGCAGCAGCTGCAGATACGCCGAATTTCTCTTCCATTGCTTCAACTAGTTCAACAACGTCCATTACGCTCATTTCAGCGATTGCATTTAAAATATCGTCTTTAGATAGAGACATGGTCCCATTCTCCTAAATGTAAGTTATATAAAAAATAATTAAGCTGCGTCTTTCTTCTGATCGCGAACTGCTGCCACTGCACGAGTAACCTTCGAAGGAACTTCGTTGAATGTACGTGCAAGCTTGGTAATAGGTGCTTGAATAACGCTGGCCAACATGCCCAACGCCTGATCGCGCGTTGGCAACTTAGCCAAACGATCGATCTGATCTGCACCCAGTAGTTCACCACCAACCGCTAATGCTTTTATCTCGAATGCTTCTTTTTCTTTAGCAAAATCTTTCAACAAGCGCGCTGCCGCACCTGGATCTTCCAAAGAAAATGCAAGAATTGTTGGACCAACCAACGCTTCAGCTGCACATTCAAACTCTGTTCCTTCTACCGCACGCTTTGCTAAGGTGTTTCGAACGACACGAAGATAAACTCCGCCTTCACGAGCTTCTTTACGAAGGCCTGTCATATCATTAGCGTCAACGCCATGATAATCAGCCATCACAAGAGATAAAGCACCGCCAGCAACTTCGTTGACTTCGGCGACAATCGCCTTTTTGTCTTCGATTCCAATTGCCATTGGTTTTCTCCTCAAGAGAGTCAGCCGAAGCTGACCACTTAGTTCCACCCCCTGTTAGCATAAACAGGGAGCGACCTACGGCGGAGATACAACTCATTTAAGAGAGTCCACACACCGTCTGCGCAGGAGATTAAGTTAGCACTCTAAATTAATAAATAGCCAACACCTGCGGTCTTTGACAGCCCGAGCTAGGCTCAGACTCCAAAGTATTCTTTAACATATCTTCTTATGAAGACACTGAGCTCTGATCAATAAGTAGACCAGGACCCATTGTTGAAGAAAGTGTAACTTTCTTCAAATATACACCTTTTGCAGAAGCAGGCTTAGCCTTCTTCAAGTCAGCCAACAATGCTTCGATATTCTGTTTAATCGAATCAGCTGAGAAGTCAACATTACCGACGATAGTATGAACAATACCGTTCTTGTCAGTTCTATAACGAACCTGACCAGCTTTTGCATTTTTAACGGCAGTCGCTACGTCTGGCGTCACTGTACCAACTTTCGGGTTTGGCATTAGACCGCGTGGACCAAGAATTTGACCTAACTGACCAACTACACGCATTGCGTCCGGAGATGCAACAACTACGTCAAAATCCATGTTTCCAGCTTTAACTTCAGCAGCCAACTCGTCCATACCAACGATATCAGCACCAGCTTCTTTAGCTTTCTCTGCATTTTCACCTTGAGTAAACACAGCAACACGAACTGTTTTGCCAGTTCCATTTGGTAGAACTGTAGAACCTCGAACAGCCTGGTCAGATTTACGCGCATCAACACCTAGGTTGATAGCAACATCTACCGACTCAGTAAACTTAACACCGCTTGAAAGCTCAGCAAGCAAAGCTACCGCTTCTTCTACCGTGTACGCTTTTTCTGCTTGAACTTTTTCCTGCACCAACTTTTGGCGCTTTGTTAATTTTGCCATTAGTTAACACCCTCAGTATTAAGTCCCATGCTACGCGCTGTACCAGCAATAATTCTTACTGCAGCATCCATATCACCTGCATTTAAGTCAGGGTCTTTAGTTTTAGCAATTTCTTCTAACTGAGCGCGAGTAACAGTTCCAACCTTCTCAGTATTAGGACGACCGCTACCACTAGTGATACCAGCAGCTTTCTTCAACAGAATAGATGCAGGTGGGGTCTTCATGACAAAAGTAAAACTCTTGTCACTATATACAGAAATTACAACAGGAACTGGCAGACCTGGTTCAACACCTTGAGTCTGAGCGTTAAACGCTTTACAGAATTCCATGATGTTAACACCGTGCTGACCTAGTGCAGGACCAACCGGCGGACTTGGATTCGCTTTACCAGCGGCTACCTGAAGCTTGATATAAGCATCAACTTTCTTTGCCATTTTTTACTCCTTCGGGTTCAAACGCTTCAATAGCTCCCCGTATAGACAGAAAAAGCCCACTTTGCAGTTCGCAAAGTGAGCAGATAAAATCTTACTTGCTTAGTCTTTTTCTACTTGCCCAAACTCTAGTTCGACAGGGGTAGAGCGACCAAAAATCAGAACCGCTACTTTAACGCGGCTCTTCTCGTAATCTACTTCCTCAACAACACCATTAAAGTCTGCAAACGGCCCATCGATAACCCGAACCACTTCACCAGCTTCAAACAAGGTCTTAGGACGAGGTTTCTCTGCACCCGTCTCTATCTTCTGAAGAATCGTATCAGCTTCACGATCAGTAATTGGCACAGGTCTTTCAGCAGTACCACCAATAAAGCCTAACACTCTTGGAGTGGACTTAACCAAATGCCAAGCATCGTCGTCCATTTCCATTTGCACAAGAACGTAGCCTGGATAAAACTTACGCTCACTCTTGCGCTTTTTACCTTCGCGCATTTCTACCACTTCCTCTGTAGGAACCAGTATTTCACCAAATTTTGCTTCCAAGCCTTTCAAAGCAACCTGCTCTTGCAACGAGCGCATTACCTGCTTTTCGTAACCTGAATAGGCATGAACTACATACCAAGCTTTGGACATCGTGATTCTCCTACTACCCTATAATACTGGAAACAATCCAGCCGATCAGGGAGTCGACACCCCATAAAATAAGCGCAACCACTAACACAAAAACAACAACTATCATTGTCGTCTGGGTCAACTCTTGCTTAGTAGGCCATACAACCTTACGAATCTCTAAACGAGCTTCAGAGACCAACTTCGCAAAGGCCTGCCCTTTTGTCGTTTGAACGGCAACCCATCCAGCAACAAATGCCAAAACAAGTAGCGCAAGCACTCTGTACAACAGAGATTCTGCTTCAAAATAGTAGTTACCCACCACGCCCGCTGACACCAAACAAAGCACCAACAACCACTTCAGCGTATCTAGCGCACTACCTTCTTTCTCTACCTTTGCATTCATAATCGACGCACTAATAAGTATTCTGTTCCACTACCATTTATTACTAGAATAAATGGCAGGCCAGGAGGGAATCGAACCCCCAACCTGCGGTTTTGGAGACCGCTGCTCTGCCAATTGAGCTACTGGCCTATACAAAAGAAGGCAGCATCAAGCTGCCTTCCAAACATAGACTAAGATTATTCAACAATCTTAGCTACAACACCCGCACCTACAGTACGACCACCTTCACGAATCGCGAAGCGTAGACCTTCTTCCATCGCGATTGGCGCGATCAAAGTAGCTGTTAACTGTACGTTATCACCAGGCATTACCATTTCAACACCTTCAGGCAACTCACAAGCACCTGTCACATCAGTCGTACGGAAGTAGAACTGTGGACGGTAACCTTGGAAGAATGGCGTATGACGACCACCTTC